>JASFTV010000389.1:0-3609 GCA_050050615.1 Desulfobacteraceae bacterium | reverse complement strand
AAGGAGCTGACTCTCCTGAACCGCCGCCTCGAGTCCAGGGTGAAAGAACAGGTGGTTCAACTGGACAGATACAAGGAACTGCGACGCTATCTTTCCCCCAAACTCACCCAGGAGATCCTCGCCAGCGACCGGGAATTCGGAAAGCGGCCCGCCAGAAAGATGATGACCGTGGTCTTTTCGGATATCCGGGGGTTCTCCAGTATGACAGACGGTCTGGAATCGGAGGAACTGTTCCACCTCTTGGACCGATATCTTTCGGAGATGATACGGATCGTTTACGCCTGGGACGGCACCCTGAACAAGATTCTGGGTGACGGGCTCCTCATCTTCTTCAATGATCCGATTCCCATGGAGGCCCATGCGAAACAGGCAGTTCTCATGGCCATTGAGATGCAGAAAAAAGTTGACCACCTGAAGGAGGAATGGCGCCATTTCGGGCACACCCTGGGGATTGGCATCGGAATCAATACAGGGTTCATGACGGTCGGGAATATCGGATGTGATCTCCACAGGGACTACACGGTGATCGGCAACCAGGTCAACCTGGCGGCGAGGCTTGAATCCCTCTGCCAGGCGGGGCAGATCCTGATCAGTCAAAGGACCTACAGTCTTGTGAAGGAAAGTGTAAAGGCCGAACCGGTGGGCAAGGTCCGGGTCAAAGGCATCCACTACCCGGTGAAGACATACCGCGTGGTGTGGGAGCCTGCTTCAGGGCACCTCGAAGGCGGCCCGTCCTGATCTCCTCCACGGTGCGGGAGTCCTCAACCGAGTAATGCTCTGTGAAGAAGGCCTCCTCTCGTCTTAACGCACAGCCGCAGCCTTGACCCGAGAAAGCGGATGAGGGCTAAAAAATTCCAGAATTCAAGGGGTCGGACGAATGGGAGGATAACACGAGGGCCCGTCCAAGGCCGGGATCTTGAATTTTCATAATACCTGCTTCAGCCTGTAGATTATCTCGGATCGGGATAAATGTAACATCGCCCGTCCATCAGATTCAGGAATATCAATTATACCCTTGATCCTCTGAATCCTCAGACTCCTTTTTACCAGGAATGGGAAAGGGCCCCGGCCCTGCATGAGGTCACACAGGGAAGAGGGGGGCGGTCGGAGACGGGCTTGCAGGGCCCGCATTCATACTTCAGCTTTTTCTTTTTGTGGTCCGCCACCGCAGCCACCGGTTCGTCCCTGAACGGATCATTCGGGTCTTCTTCCAGCACCTCAAAGACATCCGCAGGGCAGACGGACACGCAGTCCCCGCATCCATTGCACAGATCCGTATCAATGGCGATAAAGAAGTCCCCGGACGCGTCCTTGTATCCATAGTTGGCCAACATGAAACCACCTCTTGATCCCGTGGGGCGGGTTCCGCTCCACAGGTCAGGGCCCCCCACCGGGGAGCGGCCCTACTTCTTCCTGCCCTTCCCTCTCACACAGAGGGCGTGGCCGAAAAGGGCGGCCCCGGAAGCACCGGCGATCTGCGTATCCCAGTCGGTCTTCATGCGTTCCATGCCCACCATGGGCATCAGGCGATCCATCACGCCCCGGTTCTTGGCCAGACCCCCGGTCACGGCAAATTCCGGGGTGACGCCCACTCGCTCCAATAGAGAGTAGATACGCTCCGCCATGGCCCGACAGTAGGCCGCCAGGACCTGTGATGGGGTCCACCCCTTGCGAAGGAGTCCGGTGGCCTCTGACTTGGCATAGACCACGCAGGTGCTGGAGACCGCCGACGGCTCTACATCCACGTCAAAGGAGCGGTCTCCCACCTCGTTGATGGAGATACCCAACAGATCAGCAAAGACCTCCATGCCGCGCCCCGTTCCCGCGGCGCATTTGTCGTTCATGAGGAAGTGGGTCACCTTGCCCCTTTCGTCACATTGGATCGCCTTGATATCCTGGCCGCCCACGTCCAGCACGGTACGCACCTCAGGGCCGTAAATGAAATGGGCGCCCCGGGCATGACACGCGATCTCCGTGATGGAGCGATCGGCCATAGGGACATTGACTTTCCCATAGCCGGTGCCGATACAGTAGTCGATCCTGTCTTCCGGCATGTCCGTGATGTCCAATGCGAAATTCAGGGCATTGCGGGCACTGGCGGGGCTGTCCGAACCGGTTCTCATGTTTCCGTATGCAAAGATCTGCCCGTCCGACATGATGACGGCCTGGGAACTCACCGAGCCCACGTCAATCCCTGCGGTGATAAACCGGGCCTCTTCCCAGTGGATGTCCGGATTCCTCCAGTTGGACTCTGTCCATCTCCAGAACGCTTGTCTTTCCTCTCTCGCCATTTCGGGTTTCTCCAGCTATCTCAACGGTAAGATGGAGCTTTATATCCCCCCCCGGGCCCGGTGGCGTCTGAAATACCCCTCTGAATGATCGTCAACCGGATTTGAAAAGTTCAGCGTATAAGAAAGCAACATGTCCCGTCATGCTCATTCTGCAGCAACAACGGCGGCCCCTACCGCAGCGCCATATTCCGGATCCTCAGGGATGTGGATTTTTTCTACTTTCAGTTCACGCTTCACGGCCTCCACAAATCCTGGATTATAAGCCACCCCACCCAGCATTACCACGTCCGGATTGACCCCGATTCGCCGGACCATGGAGACGATCCGGCTTGCCATGGCATCGTGAATGGCCTTGCTGATATCCCGCTTTTCCGTCTTGCCGTGGATCAGGCCCACGACCTCGGATTCCGCGAAGATCACGCACTGGGCATTCATGGGAATTTCCTTGTCCGACTGGAGACACAGGGGCCCCATCTCTTCCAGGGTCACCTCCAGGGCCCGCGCCATGGCCTCAATGAATGCACCCGCACCGGCCGCGCACTTCTCATTGATGGCGAAATCCACCACCTTGCCCTGTTCGTCCAGTTTGGCGGCCCGGCCCTCTTCCGCACCCACATCCGTGACGGTGCGTGAGTTCGGGAAATAGTAGTGGGCCGCCTTGGCCATGGCCATAATCTCATTCACGACAACGGCCCCCTCGATGGAGTCTTTCCCGGAGCCTGTGCCCCCGAATGTGTCAATATCACTCCGGGAAATCCCGGCATCCTTCAGGGCCGCCTCCCGCGAAGTGCATATGGCCTTGTTCTGATCGAAACCGGTCGGGACCTTTGACTTCCCTATGACTTTCCCGTCCTTCACGATCACCGTCTTGGTATTCTTGGCCCCACAATCAATTCCTGCAGTTATCATTTTTATCAAATCCCGTTTGAGTTGAAGATGATCAATTGAAGATTAAAGACCTTCAGAAAATGATTCAAACAAAAATCACCAATGAATTTAAGCTGTCTCTTCTTTCAGCTTCTTGCGCTCAATGCCTTTTTCGACAGTCTCATGAAAGGGAGAGACCCAGGCGGGGTGATCTCCAAACGGAGGGGCTGTTTTGACGTAGGTCGGGCTTGCTGCGGCTGTGGACATGTGGTCATAGAGATGAGGGCTGTTAAGGAAGAGGCTTAATGGATGAAGATAAAGAAAAATACTAATATTTTTCATTCACGTAGGCCAGGGATTCCTCAATGGCCGTCAGGGTCAAGTTGAGGTCTTCTTCCGTGTGTCGAAAGCAGATATACGCGTGGTGGTACGGTGAGAAAAAGAACCCTTT
>JASFTV010000388.1:0-3609 GCA_050050615.1 Desulfobacteraceae bacterium | reverse complement strand
CCGAGAACAGGATTTCCCGGTCGCATGTGCTCTAGAAGCAGAAGCCTGCCACCAGGTTTGCAGACCCTTCGGAGTTCTTTGAGACCCACAACAGGATCCGGAACGGAACAGAAGACGAACGTCGCAAGGATTGTATCAAAGCTGCGGTCCCGGAAACCGAGATGCTGGACGTCCATCTTCCAAAGCGGTACCTCCAGGCCCAGAGCCGAAGCCCGCTGTCGTGCCCGCTTCAGCATTCGGGGGCTGAAATCGATGGCAGTGATTTTCACATCCGGGGGGTAGTAAGGAAGGTTTTTCCCGGTTCCGACACCTACCTCTAATGCGCGATTTCCAACGATCCGCTCCTTGAGCCTTGTCCTCCACAAAGCGAACTTAAGCCGCTCCATGGGTGCCTCCAGGAAATCATAAAAAAAGGCTATCCGGTCGTATCTTTTTCGAGTCAGGTTTGGATCTGATGCTTGTCTCATCATTGGTGACTCTCTTCAAGCCGTTGATGACCAATCGCTTACCTAAAGAATATGACCTGGAATCCATAATGTCTATCATAGGAGCATCATTTCTTCCCACAAATAGATCCGCAAGTCTCAGGTGTGAATAGAAATGATACAGTTCCAACCCTTACGAATTCGAAAATTGGATACTTTTTACCCCCCTTTTCACGCCCTCCAAAAAGCCAGAAGACTCTCCGATCAAAACCAAATCGGAACAACCCACCTAAAATTAGATACTTAGATCTGAAATGCCACATTGTGGCATGCACTTTGCTTAAAATAAGAGTCAAAAAATGAAAAACCGCAAAGGAGGACTAAAAATGAAGAGAAGACTAACAGCCGTTTTAGGAATTGCAGTGCTGGTTGCTGCATTGGCCGTTCCCGCATTCGCCTGGGGCCCGGGCTGGGGACGAGGACATCACATGATGGGCTATTGGAACCAAGAGCCTGGGTACTGTTGGGATGAGGGTCGAGGATACGGAAATCCCACTCAACAGCAGAGGAACAAGCTCGAGCAGCTTGACCGCAAGCTCTACGATGAGACCGCCAATTTGAGAAACGAGATCAGGGTGAAGAGCGCTCAACTCGACACAGTGCTGAACAGCCCCGACCCAGACATGGAAGAGGCAAAGGCGCTTCAGAAGGAGATCAACGATCTCCGGGCCGAACTGGATGAGAAGCGGCTTAACTATGAGATTGAGTCTCGAAAGATCATTCCTGGCGAGCGATTCTCGAGGGGGCACGGCAGAAGTTACGGCCGCCACATGATGGGCTACGGCCAACACATGGGAGGCTACGGACCCGGGAGTTCTTGGGACTAATCCGGTTGCAAGCGGGTGGGGTCCAATAACCCCCACCCTCATTTTCCTAAAGCTTCTCTACATGGTTGAATAGAAGCTTTCTACATGAACCATCACAACTTGGTTCAAAAAAGGAGGTTTGGCCATGACAAGATTAGAAACCCGAACCAAGGCTATCGCAATACCTATCGTGGATCCGGTGTGCGGTATGAATGTACCCCCTGGCAGGGTACACTTGATCACCAGTTACCGAGGGCGCAGTTTCTTTTTCTGCGCAGAGGACTGCCGAAAAGCCTTTGAATTGAATCCTGATGCGTACCTGGAACCCCAGAGCCTCAAACCCAAGTGCAATTGGGACCGTTACCTGGGGACATTGGTCTAGGCCGTTTAGGACCAACTGTACGCCAGGATCCTCAGATGCACAGAGCCGAAAGGGAAAACCCAGTACGGAGCCCGATGATTATGTCTTTTTCCAGACTCAAGAACAAGAATCTCGCCAAGTTGACCACCCGATTCCCGCTTTTTGCAAAGAAGTTTACAGAAAGCTTCGCTTCTTTGGAAACAGAAGGCGTGCCATGGGCATCTTTGATCAAGCCTTTGGCTGAGTGTAAAGTCGCAATTGTGACAACCGCCGGCGTCCATCACAGGAATGAGCCCTGTTTTGATATGAATGACCCGGATGGAGACCCCACATTCAGGGTCATTGATGTCTCGCGAGCCACATCCGACCTCATAATCACCCACGACTACTACGACCATTCCGATGCGGACAAGGACATCAACGTTGTTTTTCCGATTCAGAGACTCTGGGAGCTTAGAAGTGAGCGTTTCATAGGGGACGTTGCGAGAACCCACTACGGATTCATGGGCCATATCACGGGCGGCCATATCCAAACGCTCCTCAGCCGAAGTGCCCCCGAGGTGGCCCGAATGCTCAAGATGGACGCTGTGGATGTGGTCCTTCTCACTCCCGGTTGAGGCATATGCAATCAGTCCGTCGGCCTGATTCAACGAGAAATAGAACGGAGGGGAATATCAACGGTCGGCATCTCCATTGTTCGGAGCATCTCTGAAAGGATAAAGCCTCCCCGTACAGTATTTCTGAAATGGCCGTTTGGGCACCCCCTCGGAGAGCCTTACAACGTGGCCCAACAAAGAACTGTGTTGGTCGATGCATTGAAAGCGCTCTCCGAGATAGAAATACCCGGGGCTATTGTTGATCTACCATACAGGTGGAAAAAAGAGACATACAATCTGGAAAAGGCTGCATAGCAAGACCAACCCGGATTATTCACAAAGTCACATGATTGCGCGAGCCCTTGATGACGAAGATCGCGTGCTGATATGGCTTCGCCTTGCGTGAAGAATACCACATGTTTTTTTGTCCTCTCAGAGCATTTTCAGACTGTTTCTTTAACAGGTCACCTTTTCGCTTTCCAACCCATTGATTTTAATGTATTTGCCTGCATATTGTGGTATTCTTCATGATCAATTCGGGGTAACCACGGAATGGTCAGCACAGGGGAGTTACGTTCAGAAATGGCTTGAAGAGTCACAAAAAATCTCTTTTCTGCGACCTGGGATCGCAAGGACCACAAATACGCTCATTAGGTGCAAACAATATTGCGCTCTCCTTAGTAACTCTGAAAAATACGTCATCGTATTTGCGAATCGAAGCCCTAAGACTTCAATTTTTTTCCGGGAGTTCGCCATGAGATCTGCAAATGTTGTTATCTGTGGCGCCGGAATAGCCGGTGTCTCGGCTGCTTACCATCTGGCCGTCAAACAGGGCCTCAAGGAGGTCTTGCTGGTGGATGAGCTGGCACCCCTCACCCTCACCAGTGATAAGTCAACCGAAGCCTACCGCAACTGGTGGCCTGGTCCGGGCAACACCATGGTGCGCTTCATGAATCGAAGCATCGATCTGCTCGAGGAACTGGCCTCTGAGAGTGACAATTACTTTTCCATGAATCGTCGAGGCTATGCTTTCCTGACGGCTGACCCGGATCATGTCTCTGTCATGGAGCGGTCGGCGTTGGAAATCTCAGAATTGGGAGCAGGGCCCTTGCGCTACCACCGGAACCTTTCCGATGATCCCCCTTATTCACCGTCTAAGCCACAGGGCTTTGATCCCGAGCTGAACGGCGCCGACCTCGTCCTGGACACGGCACTGATCCAGAAGCATTTCCCCTTCATTTCGGACCAAACCGTTGCCATGCTCCACACGCGCCGGTGCGGTTGGATGAGCGCTCAACAACTGGGCATGTACTTGCTCCAGCAAGCAAAAGCGCATGGCGTCAAGTTTTTGAAAGGCCGTG
>JASFTV010000387.1:0-3612 GCA_050050615.1 Desulfobacteraceae bacterium | reverse complement strand
GAGATTGCTTCACGGAGTTTATCCTGAGTGTATCGAAGGGTTCGCAATGACCTTGGCCGGTTTTTCAAAGGTCTCGATTCCTCGGCTTTCGCCTCGGAATGACATTGTGACATCGTCTCCCCTGTGTGAGAGGGATGGCCTGCCAGAGGCGGATAAAGGTGAGGGGGGTCACAGGAGAACTTATGTAAATGATCTAATGTGCCTAAATGAATGACTTCTTACAGAGAGCAGATGACCAATGGCAAATGACCAATGGCCAACGACCCGTCTTAGAAGACCCTTGAGTCCCAGCAAAGTAATCAGCATCTCTCTGATTATGGGCCTAGGGCTTGTATTGGTGATGGTCATTTCTCTTTTCCTCGGTACGGCAGAGGTCTCTTTGGGCAAAATAATGGATTTCCTCTCCGGCAGCCTTCAAGAAGATGACCCAACCGGACTTATTGTTTTCAGGATCAGACTCCCAAGAATCATTCTCGCTGGTCTCGTCGGCTTTTCCCTCTCCATAGGGGGCGTGGTCTTTCAGGCCCTTCTGCGTAACCCCCTTGCAGATCCTTTTATTCTCGGTGTCTCCAGCGGTTCCGCCTTCGGTGCCATCCTAGGCATATTTTTTGGGTTTGGCTTCACCCTAGGCATTCCGATAATGTCATTTGGAGGGGCTTTACTGACCATCTACCTTCTCATGATTCTAGGGGCCAGGAAGATGGGGATGGAATCCGCCACCATCCTGTTGACTGGGGTGATTATCAATGCCTTTTTCACGGCCATTATCATGTTCTTTATCGCAACAGCGGCAGACAGCAGGCTTCATAGTATGCTCTTCTGGCTTTATGGGGATCTTTCACAGAGCCGTTACGGTCCCCTCTTATTCATCACGCCGGTTTTGGTCATCGCCTCGGTCATCCTATACAGCTTTTCAAGGCACCTAAACCTGATCACGGCTGGCGAAGAGACGGCATTGCAAGTTGGCGTCGACGTCGAGAAGTCCAAAAAAGCATGCCTCCTGGTTGTTTCCCTGATCATCGGCCTTGTGGTCTCCTTTTCAGGGCTTATCGGTTTTGTGGGACTCATCGTGCCTCATCTGGCAAGAATGGCGCTTGGTTCTGATCACCGTCTATTAATCCCGGTCGCTTCCATCGGAGGGGCCATTTTCTTGATCGCAGCGGACACATTGGCCAGGACGATCGTGTCCCCCAGTGAGCTTCCGGTGGGCGTGGTTACCGCCTTTATGGGAGCCCCTTTTTTCATCTATATGCTTAAGAAAAGAGGAAGTCAGTGGAGCCAACCCTGACATTGAAAGAGGTCGGGTTCAGGTATGGGTCATCTTGGGCCGTTAGAGACATCGGTCTCCAAATCCATAGCGGGGAGATTCTGGGCATCCTGGGTCCCAATGGCTCGGGTAAAAGCACGCTCCTCAAAATCATGGATGGTATGTTGGTCCCTCAAGAGGGGGAAGTCATGATTGAAGGTCGCCCTGTTGCCAGTTTCGGAAGATCCGGTCTTGCAAGAGAGATCGCCATGGTGGCCCAAGAGAGCCACTTCAGATTTCCCTTTTCCACACTAGAAGTGGTTCTCATGGGACGTTTCCCCCATCTCAAGAAACTTCAATTCGAGGGGAAAAGAGATATGGAGGTCGCGTTCAATGCATTATACGCCACGCATACCTTGGAACTTGCAGAGCGGTCGATCCATGAGCTCTCCGGCGGTGAAAAACAGAGAGTACTTATTGCCAGAGCATTGGCACAAGAACCCAAAATCATTCTCCTTGATGAGCCCACTTCATTCCTGGATCTCAAGTATAAAAGGGAGATCTTTCAATTGATCTCGTCTTTGAGCCTGGAGAAAGGATTGAGCGTGGTCGTCGTGTCGCACGATATCGATTTGGCATCGCAGTACTGCCACCGCGTTATGATGTTGAAAAACGGGTCTGTCTATGACTCGGGAGATCCCGAGGCGGTCATTACCGCGGCAAGCATTGAGGTCGTATACGAATGTCCCGTCTTGGTAGACAAAAATCCGGCCACAGGAAGGCCAAGGGTGAGTCTCATGGGATGAACACATAGATCCGGGATCATTTTAGCTTATTGAAAGGCTAACAGCGATCAATTTCAAAAAGGGAAAATGTTGCCAAATCCGAAGCACGGATTTCGTGCTGGGTTCGAGGAAGTTACATATATCGTATTCAAGATTAAGCGAGCAAGGGAGGTCGTATGGTCGAGATTTTTGTTAAGGGCGGCCCGGTCATGTATCCCCTTCTGGGCTGCTCAATCCTTGCACTGACCGTCATCATTGAGCGAACCTTTTTCTGGATAAGGGAGGATATACGCCGCACTCAGCCCTTGGTGGATGATATCCTTGAATTGTGCCGGAAAGGCGAGTGGGTCACCGTCAGGGAAAAAGTGGCAGGATCAAAAGATTTTGTGATCAAGATATTGGTGAGCGGTATCCTTCACAAAGAATTTTCTATGGGCAAGGCAATGGAGACCGCGGCAACCGATGAGATTAAAAGGATGCGCCGTTACCTCGGCGTGCTGGATACCATGATCACCGTAGCCCCCCTGTTGGGGATTTTCGGTACGGTCATTGGTATTATCACCTCCTTTGAACTTTTGGGTGCCAGTGGGATCGAACACCCACAGGCGGTGACAGCGGGCATTGCTCAGGCTTTGATCACCACGGCTTCAGGGTTGGGTATCGCCATACTGTCCGTTTTTCCTTACAACTATTTCAACTCCCGGGTGGAGAATGCAGCGCTGGCCATGGAAAAATACGCCACGAGTCTCGAGATCGTTTATGAAAAGCTTGGTACAGCCTACGGAGATCAAGGAGGTGTCAAGCCATGAAAGTTAATCTTCAGGCCTATAGAAAACCGCGTATCGAAATGCTCCCCCTTATTGATATTGTCTTCCTGCTTCTTGTCTTTTTCATCTACGCCATGCTCTCTATGGCTGTTCATCGCGGATTGCCGGTCATATTGCCCACTTCGAAGACAGCTAAGATTGACAAACATCTCATCCTTTCCGTCACCGTCCGCTCGAACGGAGCCATATACTTGGACAAAGAAAGGCTCTCCCTGGAAGACCTGAGAGAGGCGCTCAGGAAGAAATCCGCGGATATTAAAGAGACCGGCATCTTGCTATTTGCTGACAGGAATCTTCCTTATCAGAAGCTTTTTCGAGTGCTGGATGAAATCAGGTTGGCAGGCCTGAGCAAGGTTTCCCTTCAGGCAGAAGTAGAGGAGGGATCTTGAGGAGGTTGCTTTTTTCAGCAGGACTGGCTCTGATTCTCCACGCTCTCCTTTTTAGCATGAAAACGGAGTGGATGAAGAAAAAGAGTTACGACTTTGGGAAGCCGGAGCCTATAACGCTTTCAATGGCTTATAAGAAAGTTCAGCCCCAGGTGCCCTCTCCAGCCAAAACGGCTATGGCGCCTAAACAAGGGCCTCAGCCCATCAAAGAGCCGCCCGAGAAGAAGGCTGCCGAAAGCAACCCTGTTAAGGCGAAGCCCGCTAAGAAAAGGAGGCCCCTCAAGAAGCTCAAGAAGATGATTGCGAAACCGAAGGTGCTGCCGAAACCTGAAGATAAGCTGCAAATGGCGCCTGCTCCTAAACCCACC
>JASFTV010000386.1:0-3648 GCA_050050615.1 Desulfobacteraceae bacterium | reverse complement strand
TCAATCTTACCAGGCAGAAATCCACGTCCGACAAGGATTCCTAAGACAAAAGTCCATGACAAGAGAAAAAAGAGGCAGAATCCCCAGAAGAAAAAGGACAGGGACGTCAGTTCGATTTTGTACTTCTTCTTGCCCCCTTTCTTGGATTTCCCTGTTTTCTTGGCCATTCCTGATCAGCCCTGTTTACATCCTCTCGGGTGCATGAATACCAAGAAGCTGGAGTCCATTATATAACACAATACGGACTGCCTCAGCCAGAAACAGTCTTGCCTGGCTCACGGTCCTTTCAGAGCCGACAACCCGTTTTTCAGGTTCCTTATTGCCCAGATTGAAGTACTTGTGAAATAGGGACGCCAGCTCCGTCAAATAGTACGTCAGACGATGGGGCTCCAATTTCCGGGATATATCTTCCAAAAGTGATGGAAATTCGGCCATCAGCCTAATGAGGTCTAGTTCTTCATCCAAGACCAAGTGCGGTAACACGTCATCCGGATTATCGGGGAGCCTGACGCCCTCCGAAGCAGCCTTTCTAAAAATACTGCATATTCTTGCATGGGCGTATTGCACATAATAGACCGGATTGTCACTGTCATGTCTTTTTACAAGATCTATATCTACGTCAAGCTGTGAATCATGGTTTTTTGTGAGAAAAACGAACCTTACGGCATCGACACCAACCTCCTCGATCAGTTCTCTAAGTGTAACATAACGGCCCGCCCTCTTGGACATTTTTATCTCTTTGCCGCCCTTCCAAAGCTTTACCAGCTGAATGAGTAGAACAGAAAGCCAATCCTCATCAAGATCACTGCTTCTTAAGGCTGCCTTCATTCTTTGAACATACCCATGGTGATCTGCACCCCAGATGTTCACGGCCTTTGTAAAGCCCCTCTTCCATTTATCAAGGTGGTATGAGATGTCAGAGGCAAAGTAGGTAAATTGGCCGTCCTTCTTCCTTACGACGCGATCCTTGTCATCCCCATAAATCGAGGTCTTGATCCATAACGCCCCCTCTTCTTCATAAATCTGGCTTTTTTTTCGGATCATCTCGAGATCCTCTTCAATGAGGCCGGAGGCGTAGAGTTCGCTTTCGCTGAACCAGACATCGAAGGTGATCCGAAAATCCACCAAATCCCTTCTGATTTCCTCGAGCATTCTTTCCTTCCCCAGGTTCGTACACTGGGTGATGGCTTCTTCCGGTTCAAGCGATGACAGGTCAATTTCTCGAGATATTTCTTCTGCCAGATCTAGGATATAGTCACCGCGGTATCCGCCTTCGGGAAATGGGTAATCCGTATCAGACCTCTGTCTCCAGCGACTATAGATCGATTCTCCCAGGAGCCTCATCTGCTGTCCAGCGTCATTGATATAGAATTCGCGAGCCACATCATAGCCCGTGAAAGCGAGTATCCTGCAAAGGGTGTCACCTAAGGCTGCTCCGCGACCATGGCCCAGGTGGAGGGGGCCGGTCGGATTGGCACTCACGAATTCAACCATTATCTTTTCATCAGCGCCTAGAGCGCTGCAACCGTAATCGTTCCTCAGGGTGACAATATGAGACAGAAGCCTGTACCATTCCTCTCTCTTGATCGTAAAATTGATGAAACCCGGACCTGCTATTTCAACCCTCTCAAGAACACTTCTATGATCTTGAATATGTTCAACAATTGTCTTCGCTATATCCATGGGCCGTCGCTTTTGGGACGATGAAAGGGTGAGGGGAAGGTTTGTCGCGTAATGGCCGTGGTTCGTGTTGTTGGGTACCTCTATGACGTAAGCAGGCAGCGCGGTTTTATCCAGCTTTCTACTTTCAAAGCATTTTTGAAGCGTGGCGTTAAGAATATTGTCCAGTTCTTTTTTCATGATACATGTTCCCTGGTATTTCTTTGGCCGAGAGAACAAAAAATCTCGTAGGCAACAGTCCCCGCCCACGCCGCCATATCGTCACCTGTGATTCGCTGCTCGCCCTGAGACCCTATGAAAACAGCTTCATCACCAGCCCCAACATGATTTAGGCCGGTAATATCCGTCATGATCATATTCATACAGACCCTCCCGACAATACTCACTTTCTGCCCTCCAATCAAAACCTTTCCCGCGTTTGAAAGGCTTCTGGGCAGCCCATCACCATAGCCAACCGAAACAACGGCTATTCTCTGAGGTCCTTCCGTGTAATAGGTCCGACCGTAGCTGACAGGTGTACAATCGGGTAAATCCTTGACCTGAATGACCTGTCCTTTGAAATGCATGACGGGCATGAGCGGTAATGGACTGTGGAATTCCGGGGAGGGAAGGCCCCCGTAAAGCATGATGCCCGGCCTCACCATGTCGAAATGAGCCTCTTTGTATCCCATAACCCCGGCACTATTGGCCATATTATTGAGGGGCGGTTCCAACCCCATAGCGCGGGCCACCTCAATGGCCCTCCTAAAATTGTCGATCTGAAGCCGCGTGAACTCGCTTGCGGGTTCGTCGGCGGACGACAAATGCGAGCTGAGGCCCTCCAGAAAGAGTTCTTTGTAGCGCCTAACCTTTTGGAGAAGAGCCTCCAAACCTGACACCATGACCCCGAGACGACCCATGCCCGTATCGATTTTAATGTAGATATTGGCCCTTTTCCCAATTCTGGCGCACTCTTGTGCCAGCAATTCGACCTGCGCGGGCTCGAACAGAACAGGAGAAAGGTCTTTCTCAAGAACGGCCCTGGCTTCCTCTCTTGCTCTTATGCCACAGAGGATGACAATGGGTAATCCTATACCATTTCTCCTTAGCTCTAAGGCCTCGTGGAAATGGGCTACGCCCAGACTGTGAACGCCGTTGTTTTCCAACACCTGGGACACTGGGACTGCACCATGACCGTAGGCATCTGATTTCACGACCCCCATGATCTTCGTGCTTGGACTTATAACCCTTTTCACCTGATTTAGGTTGTGAACCAAGGCACTCAGGTCAATCCGTACGCTATTCGGTGAAAGGATCATGTTATCACTGCCAAATTCTATAAAATAATAAAGGCTAGCTGATCTCAGCACATATATCAAGAATTATATAGCCTCAAGCGGGCCGTGTTGACACGTGAAGTTGTAGAAACTATCATGAATGATTAGGACTTATACGCGGATGGTCGATCCTCTCTTTAAGGTAACCGACCACCATTTTTGGCCAGCACGCTCGCTCCCGCAAGGCCCTCAGCTATGAGTAACGGCCCAGAGTGTTCCAACGGATTATCCTCTGTGTCTGAAAGCCTTTTCCCGGTCATGACCGTTTTTCTCCCTCCGGGCCGGAGGCAAGGGATATCCAAGGTGTTTACGGGCTTCCCGATAGAAGCGGGATGCAAAGTCCGGTGGGATTCTTTTGATGAGATATCCCCTTTCAAAACTGAGCTTTACCCATAAATAGCCTGCTGGGCACAGGGGGTAACAGAGGTCGCTGAGCCGATTCGCTGGGGACAGGAAGGCTTTTCTTTCGTTCCAAGGCGCCCGGGCTGGTCTTTCTTGATGACTTATCCACGTCCCGCTTCGGAGAAGCGGGGCTCCGCATTCCACCCTTCGGGATGGCTGCGGTTTCCCCCATGGATGAGTCATGAAAAGACGGCGCCCTCTCACCCCCGCTAAAAGGCAGCGGGATCTTCGACAGTCACTTCATAAAAGC
>JASFTV010000385.1:0-3652 GCA_050050615.1 Desulfobacteraceae bacterium | reverse complement strand
AAAGGCTGCAACTTTCCGTCATTGCCAACGTGACGGCTCAACTTGCCCTTGAAGCGTCACTAAAATACGTGCGGCAAAAGTTGGCGGTAGGCCGTTCCCGTTCCAGTTCCCAAGTCAACTGCCACAAGTTGGCTGACATGGCCACACTGGTAGAGGCCAGCAGGGAGTTTATATACAGGGTGGCCGCCAAGATCGATGCAGGCATAGACCAGGTCAAGGAGATCTCCATGGCCAAGAACTTCTCCTGCATGGTGAGCGACAGAGTTACCGATGAAGCCATCCAGATTCATGGAACATGTGGTTACTTGCGCAAGTATTTGGTCGAACGACTCAGCCGGGATAACCGGATCCTCTCCATTGGCGGGGGGACCCAAGAGATTATGAAGGAGATCATATCGAAGCTTATACTGGCGTGACTCTGATGGAGGGATTGAAAAAAGAAAGAATTAAGCTGAGCTTTACGAATAGCAATGCCTGATCAAGACAGCCACCTTTTTCGTCTCTTGTAATGCTTGATCTCCCCGTAGCTTTTCCTTTTACCGAAAAGCATGAAATGGTTCTTCAGGGTTGACTCCCTGGCCCAGATGATTTCGGTGCAAGGTGTTCTATGAGCCACCGTATAGTTTCCTTATTTTTTCCCTGTCAGGCGAACCATCTTGAAGGAGCGGTAAGTCAGGAACGAAGTCTACATATTGGGGTTTCTTGTATCTGGCTATACGTTCACCCACAAAATCGATGAGTGCTTGGGCGTCAAGACGCTGTCCCGCTTTTAGTTGACAAACCGCTTTGATTCCCTCTTTCCACTTGGGGTCGGGGACACCGAAAACCACGGTTTTCTCCACAGCCGGATGTTGAAGGATCACCTTTTCGACCTCAGCCGGGTAAACATTCTCCCCGCCCGGTTTGATCAGCTCCTTCTCCGCTTTGCGACCAGCATACCAGAGAAAGCCTTCTTCATCAAAACGACCTAGATCCCCGGTATGATGCCAACCATCCCGAAAAGTGTAAGCCGTTTCTTCGGGAAGATTCCAGTATCCCTTAAAGACCATGGGTCCTCTCATGGTAATCTCCCCGACTTGGCCGACGGGCACTGGGCGATCATAATCGTCCACGAGTCTCACCTCGGCGAGGGGTAGCATCTTTCCGGCCGAACCGGGCTTATCGCTATAGGGACCGACTGTGGCGAGGCAAGAAGTCTCAGTCTGTCCGTAAATCGAATAAAACGAACCACCTGTAACGCGTTGGTACTTTTCTATGGTTTCGGATCCATCAAGGCCGCTTACGGCCCTCAGCGACTTGATATCCGCCCCCCTTTTCTCAGACTGGTCAAGTATGGAAGTAAGAATGGGAGGAAATTCCACCAAAAATGTAACCTTTTTTTCCTGAATGAGCTCCACCGCCTTTGAAGCATCGAACTTGTTCATATTGATCGTCAAAGAACCTGCGTGAAAACTTGCTGTCGTTGCAAAAAGACCTCCAACATGAAAAAGAGGCAAGATATTCATATGAACATCCTGGGCTGATAAGTTTAGCAAATACAGGAAGTGCATATTCGCGCATAGCACGTTACCGTGACTGAGCAACGCACCTCTCGGCTTGCCTGCTACAGCAGCCGTATGGATAATGACGAAACCATCGTCAGCACTCACCTCTGCTTGCTCAAAGTCATACCCCTGATTCATCAAAGCTTCAAAATCTGAAAGCCTTCCGCCTTCAGGGCTAAGATTGAAGTATCTTTCTACAGACGGCAGCTTCCCCCTTAGTTCCTCGATGGTCTCCTGAAATTCCTGGTCTACAAATACCAATCTGGGCTCTCCGTCATTCAAATTATGTCTTACCTCCTCAGCGGAAAGGCGCCAATTAACAGGCAGCAGGATCGCTCCAAGTGCAGCCGCAGCGCCGTAAAGGAGGAAATATTCAAGCGTATTCTTTCCTACAACGCCAATGCGATCTCCTTTCCTGATTCCGGATTCTTGGAGACCGCAGGCAAGAAAATTCACCTTTTCCCTGTATTGCTCAAAAGTCAATGTGCGACCATCGCTCACATCGAACCAGGCGGTCTTTTCCTTAAAGTTTATGGCATTGCGAGTAATAAGATCATAGAAGGTAAAGTCATACAGTCCCATCGCCTCACGCTCCTTCGTCCTTTTATTCTTGAAATCGGTTATGAAGATCCAAGAACGCTCTCACAAGAAAACCTAATAAATCTCAAAAGATCGGATGTCAGAGCTCAGTTTATGGGTACTGAGATCTGATGTCAAGTCGATTAAGAACTCTGCACTGTTCTCTCAAAATCTTGCGTCAACTACTTTGTGTGGGTTAAATAACCTCCCGGGCGCTATCGCCGGCCGGATCAATTTAGGGGTTGCAGAGAGTCTGGCGGGAGGTTTCGTATCCATCGCTTTCAAAAACACCTTCGCTTTACTCATTATCATCCTCGTTCTTTTAATCCGTCCTGAAGGCCTGCTGGGCACTGAATTCAAGGAAAGGGTGTAAACGTGGGACAAAGTTGGCTGGGGTTTGAAACGGGGGGGGAACCTCCAACAAGTTGACCTTCTCTTCATTGCAATGTGTTGGTCAAGGCACTCAACAACGGACCCGAAATCCATCCACACAACCCTGAAAGAATAAGTTACCGAAACACCTTCCTTCCCTTGAAACATTCGTCTTGGCAACTCTGACACAGTGCAGAGATAGCGTACTCCAGTCTTGCTGATGCATCGCGGAAGACTGTCGCCGGCTTCTCACATCTTAAGCAAGTATGGGTGGCCTTTGCCTTTGTGTAGCCAGCCCTGTATGTGCTCGCCGAAAAGATCTCATGCAATTTCACACTTATCATTTCCTCACCCCCCATTCGTTTTGAGGCCTTTTTCAACGCAGGCCTTGTGAACACATCCACCGTTTAGGGTGATTCTCCGTGCAAACTGCCTATGGATATGATTAGAGCATCCTTCTGTGTCCTCTCTAAAAAGTTTTGGGAAAGCGATGCCCAGTTACAGCCGAAAGCTCAGCTGTCTAACCATGAATATCGACAAGATCGAGATAGCCCTCATCGAGTCTTTTGCAGGCTTAATGAGACACTGGGTAGTACCCCACGGCGATGAGGAATCAAAGACTAACGGGGAACGCTCCGGCCGTTCCATCCTCGTAGGTAGGCGAGCTAGATTTGCTAAAGGCTTCTCAACTCGGATTCGTGCTTCCTCGTACGACCCGTCAGGAGCAAGGTCGGCACATTTTGAGCTGTTTTTTCTATGGGGTAATTCCTTAAATGGGCTGAACAATTGTAGGGAACGCGTCCAGATACATAGAAAAATAATCTATCGCTAAAGTCAAGAAAAATTGCTCCCGCAAGCCATTCGGACCGTCCAAAATCTGTTTCGCCTCTGTTTCAGCAAAATTCTTTGAACCGGCATTCTGACCCCCCCTTTCTTTGCTCGCCTTGACAATTCGTCAAAAGCCTCTTGACGCAAAAATGCCATCTGCTATGGCGCTGTTGCGCGCCGTTCACCCCCGCCCTTCCGGACAGGATCTCTGCCGCGGTTTTTGTTGAATCACAACGAAGATGGAGGAAAGCATGTCTGTTCTAATCGACAAAAAAGGATCCGTGATGATCATTACCGGTCGACCTGTTGGAGCTGATGAGGCTTTGCAC
>JASFTV010000384.1:0-3662 GCA_050050615.1 Desulfobacteraceae bacterium | reverse complement strand
CAATGCTCTTCAAAAGGTCGAAGATATGATCAAGGATCCTTTCACAGGTCTCTGTTGCCGGGAGGTTTTGCGCTAAAACGTCCGATACCTTATAGAGGAGTTCCAATTTTTTCTGGTTCGTCTTGTCTCTGTGTTCCTCAAAGATCCCGCTCTGCTCACCGGTTTCCCCGGTGAGCCCGACCGAATCCAGGAAAAGGATCATTTCCTCTGAGCACCCGTGCCCTATGCAAATCACGCTCATCCCGATAGCGATCGGGACGCCTTCCTTCACCTCAAGCTCCAGGCCGGGAGCAAGGTAGTTGCCATCAAAAAAGGTGCGGTTCCGGCTTCTCAAATCCGAGAGGTAATACTTGTTTCTTTTTTTCGTGATTTTCAGGTGCTTGCGGGAAACCGTTTCGTCTTGGATCCGTATGTCGCTATCAATGGATCTCCCTACATAGTTGGCGCCTTCCCTGAGCGCAAATAACTCACCTGCCTGCGGCCCGTTCAACACATAGAGCTTGCCCATGCTTTGATCCCCGGTTAATTATCCTCCAAAAGAGTAAGTTTTTTCGAAATAAACCAATTTAAACACATTTTGTTTTCTTATTTCAATGACATGAAATACCTATTTCCTTTTAGGTAAAACTACCTATGAGTCGGTTCCAGCCTTTTTTCTCCTCAATAAAATCGTTACACGATTTTATCTAACGCGACGTTATCGCGCCCATAGCGAGAGGCTGAAACATAGCGAAGCTGAAAGCGAATAGCTCTTCTGAGCACACAAAGCCCCGCAGGGAGGGGATCCCTGCCTGCCTGAGGCGGGTCCACTTCGTTCCGACGAGCAGCGGGGAATTCAAATTTCAAGTATCATTTGGGAATTGGCAACCCGGGCGATTTTTGAGTATTGTGAAACTAATCACAACAGGATGGGAGTCATCCGAGGCTGGCCGTATGGCAAGCTAGTCGTTGCTTCTTCACCGTTTTCAAGACACACTACACATAGTATGTCGTCTCATTTCACTTTAGCCCCGTCTTGCGCAGGGATTCAAATTGGTGATCCAGGAATGCATCATCTCTAAAAGCTTGCCTTTTTAGATCTGATAGATATGATGATCGGCTGGTGCCATTCCGGGTTCAATGTCTATTGTCGTCCAGGAATTCAACCCGGTAAGGAGGGATATCCCTCAACAATTCAATATCATGAAGATTTTCTTACCATTTAAGGCTGCCCCCGCTATCGCACTCGGTTATTGAGAGCGAAACAAACCAGGAAAGAGAGAGAGGAAAAGGGTAAATTGGCTGGAGAAATTTCTACCGCACGAGTGGTCATTAGGTTCATGATTGGCATTGCCGTAATGTCGACTGCATTTTTCGGATCAGCCGGTACCCTCGACTGGCCTGAAGCTTGGCTCTACATGATCTTTCAATTTTCTTTTTCAGCAGCCATGGCGGCTTGGCTGAAGAAAAACAATCCCGACCTGCTCAAAGAACGGATGATCTTTCTTAAGTCATCGGCCAGAGTATGGGATAAGGCCGTTTTTTGGAGTATGACGGTCGTTTTTATTCCCTATCTCTTTTTGCCCGGGCTGGACGCAATTCGGTATCGATGGTCGTCGGTACCCTTGTTTTTCAGCATTCTTGGTTTCATGGGCATTTTAGCGTCCTTACTGATGATTTCTTGGGTAATGCGCGAGAACACATACCTTTACCGCGTGGTGGAAATCCAAAGGGAGAGAGGTCATAAAGTTATAACCACAGGGCCTTATCAGTATGTTCGACATCCCATGTATGTGGCGGTTATTGCTCAGTTGATCTGCATCCCGCTCGCTCTGGGTTCTCTGTTGACCTTAATCCCGGCCTCGCTTCTCACAGCACTGCTTGTAATTCGCACACATTTTGAAGATAAGACACTGCATTCAGAGCTTGAAGGCTACAAAGCGTATTCAGAGAAGGTCAAGTACAGACTTGTTCCGTGTGTATGGTAGATTCATTTGAGAGACTAACAAGGGCCTTCAGCCGACGCAAAAAAGCCGCGCGGCTGATTAGCAGGGGTTAGGTGATCGAACAAAGAAGGGGGGTGTCTGGCGATGGCATGGGTACGGATGGCGTTGTCAGTTGTTGTTTTGATGGTTCTATTGGCGTGCGCTTCTCTGAGAAGCCAGGAAGCTTTACGCTTCACAGCTCTTGAAAGCCCAAGCAAGCAACTCAGCGGGACCTTAACCTTGCCAAGGAACAATAAGGGACCTGTCCCGATTGTTGTTTTAGTGCACGGAACGGCTGGGGTGGATAGCAGGTATGCATTTCATAAGCCCGCTCTGTTGGAGGCAGGCATAGGGACGCTCGAAGTGGATTTCAAAACAAATGTGTTCACCAGCGGCTCGGACCGGCCCCCCATTTCCACGTTCCAACCGTGGGCTTTCGGAGCGCTCAAAGCTTTGCGCGCTCATCCGCTCGTTGATGCCAATCGGATCGCCATCATGGGATTTTCGCTGGGCGGTCATCTAAGCGTGTCAGTCGCCTCTAAAAATGTGGTGGAACGCTGGCTCGGGCCTGATCAGCCCGGCTTTGCCGCGCATGTTGGTTTCTATCCTGCATGTCAATGGCTTGAGAAATATTTTGATGCGAGCGGTGTAACTGGAGCCCCGATTCTCATTCTGGCCGGAGAGCTTGATGCATGGGGTGATGGAGAGACCTGTCCGGATTTTGCCGTCTGGTTGAACGAATCTCAGTCAGGCATCGTTTCACTCACGATCTATCCCAACGTCCATCACGGATTCGATCGTGAAGGCTCATGGCAAGGATACGCACCTTATGCGCGGAATAGGACCGGTATCCTTCAGTGGGATGCCAAGGCGGCATATGACAGCCGCGAGCGAGCCGTGACATTTCTGCGTCAGGCCTTCAATATGTGATGTGTAAAATGGGACGTGGGTGAGGGTTCCCCATCACTAAGAAGCTGGCGCCTAAGCTCGGTCTTCAGCGTACGCCGCAAGAATCGTGCGCCACTGAGACCGCCCGTTATCACGAGTTGCTACCCTCTGTTCTTATGTTTTGAGCGAAGGCTTGGGAAAAACATAGGTGTCCTCTTCCGATATTCGATATATTCTTGACCCAACCGTTTCACGAGTTCCGGTTCCTCAATAGCTTTTAGCTCCCAGAAGTTAACAAAAATGAAAAGCGGGGTGAAAACAAAGAGAAGAGAAACAGATCCAAACAATATCCCAAGTCCAAAGAGCAAGGCAAACACACCGGTGAGCATTGGATTCCTGGTATAAGCGTATGGTCCGGATGTGACTAATCGGGGTGGGGGATTGAAAGGAACCGGGGTACCCTTTACTTTAACAAAGTTTTGAACCGACCACCCTATCAAAAACAAAGCAAGTAAAAGACAAGGTAGAGATAAAATGATGTTAAGCTTCCCTGGAAATATATCGGTAAGGCCTAATAGTCGGTCTAAATACAAGGCAATGATAACAAAGACCAAAATTAGCAGACCAAAGAAGATTGCCCCTATTGGTGTAAAAAAGTTGCGTACGCGCCTACTGCCTGTCGCAACATGATACAAGATATCAATCCACTTGCTCTTAAGGGTCATGGATCAAATCGCATTCAAAGTTGAAAATTATGCGGGAAACAAGAGACGTGGAAAATGAGGAGCAATCCTTAAGCAATTCAATATC
>JASFTV010000383.1:0-3663 GCA_050050615.1 Desulfobacteraceae bacterium | reverse complement strand
GCCGTACAGGCCGATGTGAGCCAGTATGGCCAAGTTCAGAAGATGATTGCCCAGGTTGAACAGGCTTTCCATAGGCTGGATATTCTGGTCAACAATGCGGGTATTATTCGAAGGGGCACCATTGAGACGGTCACAGAGAAGGACTGGGATGACGTCCTCGGAGTGAACCTGAAAGGCACTTTCAACTGCAGCAAGGCTGTGGTAGACATGATGAAACGCCAGGAGTACGGGAAGATCATCAATGTGTCATCTGTGGCCGGAAAGATGGGAGATATCACCTCAGCACCCGGGTATGGCCCTTCCAAGGCGGCGATCGATGCCTTGACCAAAACCTTGGCGCGTCAGCTTGCCCGATACGGCATCAACGTCAATGGCGTTGCACCGCATGCCATTGAAACCGAAATGAGCGCCGAGTGGTCGGCAGACAAGCGCCGAGCAATTATCGAGGCAATTCCACTGAGGCGATTGGGGAAACCGGAGGATGTGGCTGAAGCTGTTCTCTTTCTGGCATCTGATAGAGCGGGGTTCATCACCGGAGAGATCATTGACGTTAATGGCGGCTTTTGGATGGACTGACCTTGGGGGATAACATAGAACGGCCTGCATTGATCATCCCGTAAGAGCGCAATCGGTAGATCTAAATATTTGGGCGCCTCCCTGCAACACCTTGGATATCGCCTTGAAGAAATGGACGTGATGGGATGGATGAAGACAAAGTGCCTTTCCATAATAGACATGATGCCAATACTTATGAACGATACTCAGAGATTTCTCATGGTAACGACCTTCGGCCATCCCTAATACAGAGCGGGGCTTCTGGAGGATAAAGGACATGGCAGACTTGTCTCCACAGCGTTTGGCTGAACTACAAGCGGTCGCCACACGGATTCGGGCTCGTATCCTGATCGCGGTGCATCAGGGAAAAGGCGGACATGTGGGCGGGCCGCTTTCCTGCACGGATATGCTGGTGGCGCTTTATTTTTACATACTCCGTATCGATCCGTCTAACCCCGATTGGGAAGATCGCGATCGATTCATACTCTCCAAAGGGCACTCGGCTATCGCACTCTATGCGGTACTCGCCGAACGGGGCTACTTCACTGTCCAGGAACTGGCCACTTTCGACGCGATCAACTCCCGCCTCCAAGGTCATCCTGACATGACCAAGACACCGGGTATAGACATCTCATCGGGTTCTCTCGGGCAGGGTTTGTCCCCCGGAATCGGCATGGCCCTTGGGGCAAGGATGTTGAACAAGCCTTTCCACACATACGTCATGCTCGGCGATGGCGAGTCACAGGAGGGCCAAATCTGGGAAGCGGCATTCGTTGCCGCTCGTTATGAACTGGATAACCTGACGGCTATTTTAGACTATAACGGCTTGCAGCAGTATGGCTGGCGAAAGCCCGGCCAGGGCATACTCACGCCGATTGAGAACCCGGCGCGAAAGTGGGAAGCCTTCGGCTGGAACGCCATCGAAACGGACGGCCATGACATGGTTGCGTTCATTGACGCCCTCGAGCAGGCCAAGAGCAAGCGCGGTAAGCCGACGATCGTTATCGGGCACACCTGCAAAGGCAAGGGTATCAGTTTCATAGAAAATCGATATGAGTGGCACGCTAGGGTGCCGACCGATGCGGAGCTGGCGGAGGCCCTCGGCGAGCTCGGCCAGACTGAGCTCTTGCAGAGACCCGCTTAGGAGACCTCACATGTCGAATACCAAAGCGCAGCGAGTCATGTTTGGTGAAACCTTGGTTGAACTGATCGATCAAAATCCTCTTGTGGTCGTACTTGACGGCGATCTCGCGAACTCGACGCGTGCTGATATCGTGGCTGAAAAGCGCCCGGATCATTTTTTGGAGATGGGCATCGCCGAACAGAACATGATCGGCGTGGCGGCCGGCCTGGCGGCTGTGGGATTCATTCCATTTATCAGCACATTCGCCGCCTTTGCAGCGAGCCGTGATCTGGATCAGATCCGGGTGGTCGTTACGCAACCTGGGCTGCATGTCATCATTACTGGTGCGTACAGCGGCATACAGACCGGCAAGACAGGGAAGACGCATCAATCCCCCAACGATCTGAGCATCTTCCGGTCGATGCCGAATATGACGGTCGTCGCTCCGGCGGACGATGTGGAGGTCCGCCAAGCGATGCACGCTCTGGTGACCCATGAAGGGCCAGCCTACTTGCGTCTCACCCGGGATCCGTTCAAAACCATCTTTGACGAAAATTATCGTTTCATACTGGGAAAGGCGGTCACGCTGCGTGAAGGCAACGACGTCGCACTGATTGGGACTGGCGAGGAGAGCATCCGTTGCCTGAAGGCTGCGGATCTGCTGGTTGCCGATGGGATCAGCACACACGTCCTGCATGTGCCCACTCTCAAACCGATCGATGAAGAAGCCGTTCTTGCCGCTGCTCAACGCACCAGACGCGTGATCACAGCTGAGGACCACAGCATTCTTGGCGGGTTGGGTGGCGCAGTGGCGGAAGTCCTCGGAGAGCGGCGGCCTACTCCAATACTGCGGGTCGGTTGGCGCGACGTCGACGGTGAGTCCGCCCCAAACGAACCCCTTCTCGACAAATACGGTTTGACCCCTAAACATATCGCCGAAAGGGCACGAGCACTTCTGCATGATGCCTCTTTTTGATCCAGATCCATTATCAGGCTTGAGGGGCGTTCATCAAAACCTTCCTGATCCGCTCGTTCAAGAGGAAGAGAAGCTCAAGTTCAATGCCTTCCTTTTCACGAAGGACTGCAATTTTGCGCTTGTCGATATGGTCGGATATTTTCTCACAAATATAATTGACGCAGATGACGTGGCGGGCGAGAAGCTGGCAGCCTTGATCTCCAAGGAAAAAACAGCTTGAAGGGTCGTAACGTCGGGTGGGGAGGCTTGCCCCCATGAGAAGGTTGATAAGCAAAAGGGTCCCGCTGTAGCGGTTTTCAATACCGGCGCCACAGCACGACCCTCCTTCTCTTTCCTCACAATCCTTGCATTCATCCAGGATCCCCGTCTGAGCCAATTTCTCACGGGAATTGTGGATGGCTGCTCGTAAATTCTTCAGAAGCTCGGCCACCTCTTTATCCCGAAGCAGTGAATCTTGGATCTGCCGGAAGCAGTCTTCGGCCCAAACAATTTTTTCCTCTATAGGACTATCAAGAGGTGTTTCCCTGAGATCCATGAAGGGTTACTTTTTCTTAGGCTTTCTGCCTTTCGTTTTTGGTTTGTCTTCTCCTTTCTTTTCCTCCTCTTCCCCAAACTTCTTAAGCCCTTCAGCCAGGGCTTTCAGCGTCTCGTTGACCAGGGCGTTGATGGTCCCTTTAGGGTAAGTGCCGTCGGCCTTGAGTTCTCCGGCCTTTTTGCCTGTGAGAGTCTCGATCCCTTCGTCAATGGTCTTGACAGCGTAAATATTGAATTTTCCTTTGTTCACCGCTTCCACCACGTCTTTACGAAGCATGAGGTCTTTGACATTGCTCTCGGGTATCAACACGCCCTGATTCCCGTTGAGGCCTTTGTGGCGGCAAACATCGTAAAATCCCTCGATCTTGTAGTTGACGCCACCAATGGCCTGGACCTCTCCCTTCTGATTGACGGAGCCGGTCACTGCTATGGACTGCTTGATCGGGACCCCGGACAGGCTGGAAAGCAGGGCATA
>JASFTV010000382.1:0-3665 GCA_050050615.1 Desulfobacteraceae bacterium | reverse complement strand
GGCCGGCTGCGATCTTGAAAGTGGCCTCAGGCGCTTCGCCCGGCTTGAGAAAATAGCGATACGCCTCACCGTCCGCAATAATCTCAATCCATTCGATGTAGTGCTTTTCTTCCATGGGATGGGGCACACTTCCCACCTTTACGTTGAAACCGTCGGCTGTCTTTTCCACCACGGGCACGTGCTTCTCTTTGGCCGCATCCACCGTGTTTTCCTTAAAAAGCTTCATGGGCTGTCCGCAACAGACGAGCTCTCCTTTACCCCCGTGCAATACCTCAACGATGTTGCCACACAACTCGCATTTGTAAATTTCCAACTTTTCTGCCATTCTAACCCCTCCTCAATCCTAAGGTTTGCATTGATCGGCCCAAGGCTGCCCGAACATGGCAAGGGCCCTCATGTTTAAACCAGTTTATTGACGACATCCAACACCGCCTCGTCATCAGGCTGTTCCTTGAGTTCCTTCACAATACCGACGTACTGGATGAGACCGTCACGATCGACCACAAAGACGCTTCTTGATCCCTGGTTGATTCCAGCGTTGTGTACCGCAAATGAATTGACAACCTTCACTTGCAGCGGGGGACCGACGGCTCCCGCTCGTCATTGTCATTTGGATAAGTTATTTGTGTTACAACACACTAGGCCCTCGTATCGCTGTGCCAAGATACGAATGACACCCTTCACGCACTTACCAGTTCTCTCCCAGTAGCTCGAAATAGGCCTGTAGATGGAGACATGCCGGACAGTTACTCGGTGCCTCTTTTCCAGTATGGAGATATCCGCAGTTTCGGCACCGCCATACCACCTCTTTGTCCCGTTTAAAAACGCGGTCTGCCTCTATATTGGCTGCCAAGTCATTGTATCGCTTCTCATGCTGTTTCTCGGCTACGGAGATGTTCCTTAGTATGGCAGCGACCTCGCTGAATCCTTCATTCCTGGCCACCTCTGCGTACCCCGGATACATCTCTGTATGCTCATAATGCTCTCCCGCTGCGGCTGCCTTGAGGTTTTCGAGGGTGTTGCCGATCACGCCCGCCGGAAAATTCCATTTTACCTCTACTTCACCACCCTCAAGAAATTTGAAAAACCGCTTCGCATGCTCCTTTTCCTGGTTGGCCGTCTCTTCAAAGATGTCCGCAATCTGCACATAACCCTCTTTCCTTGCTTGGCTTGCAAAGTAGGTATATCGGTTTCTCGCCTGGGACTCACCGGCAAAAGCGGTCAGCAGATTCTTCTCCGTCTGGCTACCTTTTAGCTGCGTCATTTCGTCTCTCCCTCCTTATGGTTAGACACGCCTATGGTTGAAAACCATCGTCCTTTCTCAGGCAATCTTTACAAAGTCCTAAAAACTCCAATTTATGCCCGAATATGCCGTATTTGGTCAGACACCCCAAAGTGTTTTCAAGGTTTTCCAGCGCATTGTCTGAAGGTTCGATGGGTGCATCCTCTATTTTTCCGCAACGCATGCAGGTAAGGTGGTAGTGATCTTGCGTGTCGCCGTCGAACCGCATCTGTGGCAGGCCGGGTTCCAGTTTGGCAATCAGCCCACAGGAAGCGAGGATGTCCAGATTGCGATAGATCGTCCCCCTGCTGATTTGCGGCAGCCTTTTTCTTGCTCTCTCATAGATTTCATCAGCGGTAGGGTGTGAGCGATTCTTTTTGACCTCTTCCAAAATCACCCGGCGCTGATGGGTCATCCTATATTTTTGATCTGAACTCAAAGTCGGGTTTCTCTCAGCAGTGTCCGGTTGAGATGCTGCACAACCTCGTTTGATGGCCCCGGACTACAACGCGATTGTCCACTCATTTTTGCAAAATTCTAACCGGCCACGGCTTGGTTTCTCTAAATCTTTTTAGGAATCATTCCTAATTTAATAATCCCATGCGCCCTGTCAAGCCAATTGTCAGAAAGCCCCCTGTGCTCGTAAAAGCATCGTGATTCTGGGAAGTTGAAAACAAAAAGGAAAAGGTGCCCCTTTTTTGCTTCCGAGTTTTGCCCGCCTCACAGCTCCTCAAGTGCCTTCAACCGCTACGGAGTCGGGTCCTGCAAGAGGCCGGAACATCTTTTTGCCGGCTCCGCAAACGGGGCATTTCCACTCTTCGGGCAACGCCTCAAAACGGGTGCCTTTCGGAATTCTACCCTTTCTGTCCCCCTTATCCGGGTCGTAGATGTATCCGCAGTTGATCGTCTGGCACTGCCACATCTCTTCAGGCTTTGCCATTGTTTTTCACCACTCTTGCGCAAGCTTCAAATTCTATTCAGTTTGGCCTACCAGAAAAAGGCCCGTACACTGTCTGAACCTCCCTTTCATTGCAGGGAGGTGCTATTCCACCTTGAAAAAAGCCTTGGATACGGCACCGCACACCGGACACTTTTCCGGGGGTTCCTTCTCACATGTATATCCGCAAATCGAACATACGTAGTAGTCCACCTCCTCGAGGCCGTCGAGATTGTCCAACGCTTTCTGGTAAAGCGAGGCATGCACCTTTTCCACTTCGTTGGCATAGGTGAAGGACCGCTCAGCCGCCTTGTTCCCTTCCTCTTTGGAAGTTTCAATCATGGCTGGATACATGGTTTTGAATTCATGGGTTTCACCGCCTATCGCCTCTTTCAGGTTTTCGACTGTGCTCTTCACCCCTGCAAGGGACCTCAGATGGGCATGGGCATGGACCGTCTCCGCCTCTGCCGCCGCCCTGAAGAGTTTCGCTACTTGAGGGTAGCCTTCTCTCTCCGCATGCTTCGCGAAAGCGAGGTATTTGCGATTGGCCTGGGATTCGCCGGCAAATGCTTCTCTCAGGTTCGATTCTGTCTTACTCATCTTTCATCTCCTTTCTATATAAGCCAAAAGTGCTCAATGGGTTATACCGAGAGCTATTTGGAGTGCCTCTGAAAACCTAGATTGGGGTTCCAAACTTTCATAAAATACGCTGACCGATCTGGAGATCAAATGGGGTGAAGTACGTATTTTTTGATGAAAAAGACTGTATTCAGAAACCTCTCGTTCTATGAAGCTCATTGCAGCCCTGTTGAAAGAGGATCCGCACTTCGCTTCGAGAAGATCACCGTTTCCATCAAAGTATTGATCCTTGGGAAACGGATGAACATTGGCGGTGCTACAACGGCACCACAAAAATAGGAGGATTTCAAAGGCGTGAGCTAGAAAGAGAAGCGTTGTTAAAACAGCAATCATGCTTAGTTTGGTAATAGTCTATTTTCTTATGCCTTGGAGGATAACGCCTATGGCTCATGCGAAGCATATATCAAAGAGAGAAAATCAGCCCAACCGATTGATCCATGAAAAGAGCCCTTATCTGCTCCAACACGCCTACAACCCTGTGGATTGGTACCCCTGGGAGGATGAGGCATTCGAGAAAGCGCGTCGTGAGAATAAACCGGTTTTTCTTTCTACCGGCTACTCCACCTGCCATTGGTGCCACGTCATGGAAAAGGAGTCTTTCGAGGATCCCGAAGTGGCCCGGCTGATGAACGAGACCTTTGTTTCCATCAAAGTGGATCGAGAGGAAAGGCCTGATCTGGATCATGTCTATATGACCGTCTGTCAGATGATGACGGGAAGCGGCGGATGGCCCTTGACCATCATCATGACACCGGACAAAAAGCCCTTCTTTGCAGCGACCTATATCCCCAAAGAAAGCCGTTTTGG
>JASFTV010000381.1:0-3681 GCA_050050615.1 Desulfobacteraceae bacterium | reverse complement strand
CCGCCGTCGACCCACGAGTTCAGGGTGATTGTGGCCGTTCCTCCCCCGCCGCTGGTTGCCTCCTCCCCGACGTTCAGCGTACGCCACTCCTCACTGCTGGCCTTGACGATCACAAGGGTATCGGTGCTGTTTTTGATGTCGTCGCCGGCCGCACTGACATTGTCCCCCGCAAAAATTAGGGGCCGAATGGATTCGGTACCTGTCGTGGTATCGTTGTCATTGTCGTGATCATCCCAATCGAGGGTGCGGGTATTTTTATCGAAATTGGTGTAATACCCCACCATTTGGAGGTCGCGGGTGAGAACATACATGGCGCATCTCAGACTTTGTTGCATGGCTGCCACTTCATCCTGGATGACGTAGGAATCCTGCTGGGATTTGAAAGTCCTGAAAACGCCGGCCATAATGATCATAGCCAACGCTATGGCCACAAGAAGCTCCAAGAGTGTAAAGCCTTGCTGGTTCTGTTTTTTCCTTTTACCCATAAGCCGGTCCTTTATTGATCCTTTACTGTTGCCAGGCGCTATTTTGCCACCTTCTCATGACGACGACGCCGGTGGTCCAGGCGCCAACGGCAAAGGTGCCGTTCCTGCTGTTCTGGATATAGACATATCCGCCCGTGGCGCTGTTGATCATGCCCCTTGAGTTGAACACCACGGTATCGCCGGTAAAGGTGATGTCATTGTCGAACCCTCCGCCAGGCACGCCTGCTGTCGCGTTGCCGTGGCCATATCCGATCCCGCTCTCGTAGTCAGAGAGCTTGACGGTCTTTTGATCGACATTGTCTCCGGCGGTGGAGTAATCCCCGTCGGCACCTCCACTCACGATTTTGTATTGGTGATTTGCTCTATCAAAGACGACCGCCCATTCCGCCCTCTCTTTGACCGCCCCCATTTTTGCGAACTGCATGTTTGAAAAAATATCGCGGGCTGCACCTTTAATTCTGTAACTGGGGAGCCACCTCGAAAAGCCAGGGATGGCAATGCTGGCCAAGACACCGAAAATGATGATCGTCACCAGTAATTCAATAATTGTGAACCCGTCTTTTCTCTTCATTTTTCTATCCTGACGTTTGTTTCACTCCCTATTCGAGCAAGAAGGATGCCAATGGCCAACAATTTTAGATAGAAACAACAAAGCTGCTGCGAGGAGAGGGGTGACGGGAAGCTATATGTTCATAACCTTCTGAAATGATATACTTTATTCTCCATGGGTAGGGGCTGCTCATACCACCGGAGGGAGGCAAAAAAACAGAAAAAGGTCCTCTAGAAGGGTTGATCGAGGAGAGTTAGGGGCAAAACTCTGTAAAACAGTTTTTCAATTGTAAAAAAAATTTACAATTCGACCCCTTATCAGGCCTGATGACCAGCACGACAAACCCATATATTCCGGGATAACAATTTCACACATTATAATAAATTCTTGCTCCTTCCTATCCAAGCATTTTTACCCATTTCCTCCCGTACCCGTTTTGGGTAAAACCAATTGCTGTTTCCATTGTTCTGATGGCGTTGCATGGTGAAAACGCCCCTCACGGTACCTGATAAGTCCAAAACCATGCCACCGCGGTTTTTGGCGGAACATCCTATAAGGACCCAAAAAGGTAGGGTTAAGCAAGATTTTGATTGCCATAAGTAAGCGATAATAATATCATAAGTATGCGCGAACATTCATTCTTGTGAAGCATTCCCACCCAAGAAACCAAGGGCACCGTTGAGCCCGGGGAATGGCTTTGCGGGATGGTATGCGTTCATATCAATCGAAAGATGGTCTGTTTTCAAAATGATCAAAAGTTCTGAGAAACTCGAAGCAGAGAATGTCTGTAAGGTACTTCTGAAGTACAGGCTCATATCCGAGGCTCAAAAAAAGGAGATTCTAGCGAAAAAAAACCGTCTCATCACGAAACTGGAGCAAATCCGGGCGATGAGACAGGCCTCAGCCAAGGGCAGGATCTTTAATCCCGTAACCATTATCGATGTGATCAGTTCCCTTCAGATGGAAAGGGCGGACGATTCCTCCAAGATCCTCGACGAAGAGACCATTTTTCAGGCGCTTTCAAAGGCTTGGAAAATCCCCTTCAAAAAGATCGATCCCCTAAAACTGGATCTAAACCTTGTGACCACCACCATCCCCCATACTTTTGCCAGGAAACACCTGGTGCTTCCCGTTGCTAAGAACGAGGGTTACCTGACCGTGGCCACACCGGACCCGTTTAACGTAGAGGTGATGCAGGATATTGCTCAGGTCACCCAACAAAAAATCAAGCCTGTAGTCAGCACCAAGACGGATATCATAAAGCTGATTAATGAGTTTTTCGGCTTCAAGCGCTCCATCGTCGCTGCGGAGCACCAGTTCTCCATGCCGAGCGTGGACCTGGGCAACCTCGAGCAGTTCGTGCGCTTGAGGGCTTCGGATGAGCTGCCTTCCAATGACCAGCATATCGTGAATGCCGTTGATCATCTCTTCAACTATGCCTTTGATCAAAGGTCGAGCGATGTGCATATTGAACCCAAAAGGGAAAAAAGTATGGTGAGGCTCCGGATTGACGGCACGCTGCATACGGTCTATGAGTTGCCGAAGAATGTGCATTCCGCCATTGTGAGCCGGATCAAGAACCTCGGGCGACTGGACATGGCAGAAAAGAGGAGACCCCAGGACGGTCGAATCAAGATGGAAAGAGGGGGTGTGGAGGCTGAGATCAGGGTCTCTTCCATTCCGGTCGCCTTTGGGGAGAAACTGGTCATGAGGATCATGGACCCGGATATCCTGTTCCAGCAGCTGGAAAATCTCGGGTTCACATCCATGGACCTGATTCGCTACCAGCAGTTTATTAACATGCCCCACGGCATTGTCCTTGTATGCGGCCCAACAGGGAGTGGAAAGTCGACGACCCTCTATTCCACGCTTCGCTATCTCTCCTCTCCGGATATCAACATCACCACCGTCGAAGACCCTATTGAGATGGTTTACGAAGATTTCAACCAGATCGCAGTTCAGCCGGTCATCGGGATCACTTTTGCTTCCATACTGAGGAACATCCTGAGACAAGACCCTGATATCATTATGATCGGCGAGATGAGAGACCTGGACACGGCGGAAAACGCCATCCAGGCTGCTTTGACCGGGCATCTCGTGCTCTCCACCTTACATACCAATGATGCGCCCTCCTCTATAACCCGGCTCCTGGACCTGGGAATCCCATCCTTCTTGATCCAGGCCACGGTGGTGGGCATCCTGGCCCAACGGCTTGTCAGGAAAATCTGCGCCAACTGCAAAGAATCCTTTGAGATGGAGGCCGCAGAACTCACGGCCATGGGTCTGGACCTCGGAAGGAATGGCCCTGTTGAACTGCATCGGGGAAGGGGATGTCTCAAGTGCCGGGGAACAGGCTATCTTGGGCGAAGCGGCAGCTATGAGGTCCTTCCTGTCACAGAGGGGATAAGAAAGCAAATTATACCCGAATGTGATGTTGAAGTGCTCCGCGATGTAGGCCGTAAGGAGGGCATGGTCACCCTTCGGGAAAACGCGATCAAGAAACTCCTGGATGGAAAGACGACCTACCAGGAGGTGCTGAGGGTTACTTGGGAACAGTTGTAGCGGAGGCCGGGAACCTCTCTTCAGAACTTCACGCCTTTTTGTCCAGCCCGAATTATTCATGAAGAATACCCCACCTCCAGGCAA
>JASFTV010000380.1:0-3691 GCA_050050615.1 Desulfobacteraceae bacterium | reverse complement strand
CAAGAATGAGATCCTCCCCATCAAAATGTATATATGGCGAAACTACGGTCTCCTCCCTGCCTTCATGAATGAGACGATCCACGCTCATCATCCATCCGATGAAGAAGCCATGTTTTCTCATGGCCTGCTCAGCATATGAGGAACAGGAGGGATAGCTGGGACATTGGTCTGCGTTCACCGGTGAAATGTGATGCTTGTACATGGAGAGCAGCCACTGAGCTGGGTTGAATCCTGAGGACTCCTCAGATGAAGGAGATTCGGATGGCCTGGAGATGTCGTCTCCGGCACAAATGCCAGGGGTGTGGCCACTTGTTACCAGTAAAAATACAAAACAGAGGACAGCGAGCATTTTGATCGAAGGGTTCATGGACGTTCTCCCCGGCACGCGAAAAAATAGTCAAAACACGCCATTTTGCATGGACCCTAATGAACGACCAGAAATAAGTCAAGATGATAACAGGGCCTTAAAACCCCTGAAAGTTGACAAAAATGAATAACCGAGGGAAAATACTTTCCAATATCTCAAGTAGTTACCTTTCGAGGGTTTGCCCTTTGGCATAAAGCAAAAGAGAGAAAATCCTCAATCCCAATAGGTTTTCACCATAAGTAGTATGGAATTCGTCTCTTATGCCTGTTTATGAATATACAGCTCTTGATAAGGCCGGCAAAAGCAAGACCGGGATTATTGATGCGGACAGTGCCGTCGCCGCCCGGCAGAAACTCCGAGGCACGGGTATCTTTCCTGTTGAAGTGAAAGAGACTGTGGCCCGACCCAAGGATCAACCCTCCGGCCAAGTCACTGTCTCCACCCTCTTCAACCGTGTAAGGCCAGGAGATGTCTCCGCTGTCACTCGACAGTTATCCACCCTTTTGGGCGCTGGGATTACTCTGGTATCTGCACTGGAGGCATTGATAACGCAGGTCGCGAACCCGATGCTAAAAAGAATTATGGCTCAGATCAAGGAATCCGTCAATGAGGGAAACAGCTTTGCATTCTCTTTGTCCCAACACCCCAAGGTCTTTTCACAAATCTATATCAATATGGTTCGCGCTGGTGAGGCCTCCGGTTCCCTCGATCTGGTTCTGGACCGACTGGCCGAATACAGCGAACACCAACAGGCCCTGAGAGGACGGGTTAAAGCGGCCCTGGCCTATCCGGTTTTTATGTTTTTTATAGGGACCCTGGTCCTCCTGTTCCTGGTCACCGTCGTTGTCCCTCAGATCACAAAGGTCTTTAGCGATATGCATCAGACCTTGCCTTTACCCACGCTGATCTTGATCAGTGTTAGCGATTTCCTGAAAACCTTTTGGTGGCTCCTCCTTGCAGGCTTGGTGGTTGCTATCATATTGCTAAAACAATTTCGGAAGACCCCTAAAGGCCATTACATTTGGGATGAACTCAAGATACGTGTTCCCATTTTTGGTTCCATCAGTCTGAGATTGGCCGTCGCCCGATTTGGAAGGACGCTTGGCAACCTGCTGGATAGTGGTGTGCCCCTCCTAACCGCTCTGGAGATTGTGCGTAATATCGTCAATAATGTGCTGATCTCAGATGTGATCGACAGGGCCATGGATGAGATTCAAGCGGGCAAGAGCCTTGCCGCGCCCTTGTCCCGCAGCACCTGGTTTCCACCCATGGCCATACAGATGATCTCCGTGGGTGAGCAGAGCGGAGAGGTGGAGAAGATGCTTAGCAAGATTGCGGATATCTATGAAAGGGAAGCGGAATCCCGAATCACGGTCATGACATCGATGCTCGAACCCATCATGATCCTGGTGATGGCGTTAGTTGTGGGATTTATGCTCGTCTCTATCCTACTGCCCATATTTGAGATGAACCAATTGATAAAATAGGTTTCTTTCGCGAAGCTATTTTATATAACTTGGCCACAAGACTCTCCACGAACCGGCTTGTGTTAGAAAGGAGTCAGTAATCATATGAAAAAGATAATTTCCCTCTTCAGAGCGGCAAAGCCGCGATTCACAAAATTTTGGACAAATCATCCAAAATTTCATGCAGGTTTTACGCTCATTGAGATCATGGTGGTCATTGTGATCCTGGGCATTTTGGCCACGCTCATTATTCCCAGGTTTATGGGCAGAGAGGAAGAGGCACGGCGTACCATGGCCCGGGTCCAAATGGAGAGCATAGAGACCGCGCTGAAGCTTTACAAGCTGGACAATGGCGTCTATCCCTCCACCGAACAGGGCCTTCAGGCCCTCGTTGAACCACCCACCATCGGCCAGCTTCCCCGTAAATGGCGGGAAGGTGGGTACCTGGAAAAAAGCAGGCTCCCCAAGGACCCATGGGACAACGAGTATATCTACCTGTCCCCCGGCGTTCATGGAGATTTTGACTTGATCTCATATGGGGCTGATGGAGAGCCCGGAGGAGAAGGGAACAATAAGGATATCAACAATTGGGAGATAGAATAGCTTCCCGACGAGACAAATGATGCTTCGTGATACCAAAGGATTTACATTGATCGAATTAACAGTAGTCGTTTTTCTTATCGGCCTCATTTTGACCCTGACGGTCCCCAGATTTCAGACGGCCATTGTGACAGACGATCTGAAGGCAACGACCCGAAAGATGGTTGGCACGATTAAAGGCCTAAGAGACGAAGCCATTCGGGAGCAAAGCGTCTATTTTCTCCATTTTGATCTGGAATCAAACCGCTTCTGGATAGACTCCACCGGCATGACGGAGGAAGAGCGGGCCCGCGCGGCTGAGAAGGCCTCTGCCCTGCCTGAAAGGGTACGCGTCCTAGACATCTGGCTTAGCAGTAAGGGCAAGAAAATGACGGGTCAGACAGCCATCCGATTTAGTAAGAAAGGATATGTCCAGCCATCGGCGATCCATCTGGGTGCAGAAGATGGCAGGGAATTTACGCTTGTACTGAACCCTTTTTTGGGAAGGGTCAAGGTCTATGATCGATATATAGAATTTGAGGAAATATGATGAAAAAAGTGGACAACGGCTTTACACTCCTGGAAGTGATGGTGGCCATTACCCTCATCGCTATTGCGCTGATGGCCGTTTTGGGCTCACAGTCTCAGAGTGTTTCTCTGGCGGGTGAAGCCAGGTTCTACACGACGGCTGCCTTATTGGCACAGACGAAGATGGCCGAAATCGAGAGCCAAGACCCTGAGGATCTGACGGCCGATTCAGGGGACTTTGATGAGGACTTTCCCGGTTACACCTGGAAGTTGGCAGTAAGCAATGTGATGCTTGATCGCCCTGAGAATGTCTCCGATCACCTTAAGCAGGTTGACCTCACCATAGCCTGGGGTGAGGATGAACAATATCAATACGCCCTTAGAGTCTACCGTTTCTTCACAAGAACGCCATAAAGTCATGAATGCCATAACTTCAGAACATCATATGATTACTATGGGCCGAAAGGGTTTCACGCTCCTGGAGATCCTGCTCGCCATGTTTATCTTTGCCATTGTACTTTCAACGCTCTACACGGCCTATACGGGAACATTTCGAAATGTGGACGAGACGGAATCCCAGGCAGACATTTACCGAATGGCGCGGATCGCCCTAGAAAGGATCGTAGAAGATTTAGAATCTGCTTACATTCCCCCATGGGCGGTCGGTCCAGAAACTGAAGAGGAGCCCACGCAACCAGCGCCATTTGTGGGGGAAAACGTTCAAATAAGTGACAGGAGTGCTGACATCCTT
>JASFTV010000379.1:0-3704 GCA_050050615.1 Desulfobacteraceae bacterium | reverse complement strand
ATTCCACGGAGCTACTTCCATGGGGATTCCCGGGAGGCTCTCCGCCCGCCTCACCCGTGGCCTTACGCTGGTCACCGGGCAGCGACTTTTCGTTTTTGAAAAGAGATCCCCATGGCTCGCGACTCGGTGCTCATGGGAACCTGAATTTTGGGTACCGTGGGGCATCTTCTAAATACAGGCACTTAGCTCGTTTAGAAGCGTGTTTTCGATTTATTTTGGACAGCAGTGAACCATGAATCAGATTGACCAAAAATATCTTTCAGCAACCGCTATCATTGACAGTGACCACCAAGAGATCATCCAATTTGCCGCGGACACAACAAAGGATTGCCACAATGATCCCGTGGAAAAGGCAGTGAAGATCTATTACGCGGTGCGAGATGGCATCTGGTACGATCCCTATTATCCTTTCTATTTGCCGGAACATTACAGGGCGAGTAATATCCTCAGAAGCGGTCGGGGCTTCTGTGTGTGCAAGGCTTCCCTTCTTTGTGCTCTCGGAAGGGTATGCGGTATCCCGTCAAGGGTCGGATTCGCTGACGTCCGAAATCATCTTGCCACCAAACAACTCATTGACATGATGGGCAGCGATCTCTTTGTTTACCATGGATTCACCGAGTTCTATTTAGAGGGCAAATGGGTTGTCGCAACGCCTGCGTTTAACATTGAGCTCTGCCACAGACACAAGGTCGTCCCCTTGGAATTTAACGGACGCGAAGATTCCATTTTTCAGCCCTATAACTTGGAAAAAAAACAGTTTATGGACTATGTCGCCTACCACGGATCATATGCGGACATCCCTGTGAATGAAATCGTTGCCGCATGGGAAGACGCTTATGGCAAGGATCGCGTTCGGGCATGGATCGACGCCTTTGAAAAATCAGGCCCCAAATCTGGAAAGGATTTTTACAGCGAGGACTTAATAGGAGAGTGAAATAAATTCAAACAATACCACTGATGATCCCTGAATCAGTCGGCCTTTTGAACGGCAATCGCTCAATCTTTTGGACACCCACATCAGATAATATCCCCCTATTGAAAAAAGCCTGCGGTGACAAGGAAAATGCGTTTTAGGTTTCGCCGGATTGTTTCTGGCTTGATCGATCTCTCTCTTTTCTATATTCATAAAGAGCCGAGATAGACCCAAATAGGTGCTGAATGAAAGATAAGACGCAGGGCCTGCTGCAAATTCATCTTGCCGTACTTCTCTTTGGGCTGGCTGGCTTGTTCGGCAAGTTGCTTTCTCTTTCGCCCTTCATCATTGTATTGGGACGGGCTTTCTTCGCTTCTATGACCCTAGGGCTGGTTCTTGTTTGCTTGAGACATTCGCTACGTGTTCACTCCAAAAAGGATCTTCTCGCATTCATAGGGCTGGGCGGGATCCTTGCCCTCCACTGGACCACCTTTTTCCACGCCATTCAAGTCTCAACAGTGGCCATTGGATTGCTTACCTACGCAACCTTCCCCGCTTTTGTTACCTTTATGGAACCCTACTTCTTCAGGGAGAGATTCAGGCTGTTTGACATTTTCACCGCGGCTCTCGTCGCTTGCGGTATCATACTGGTCATCCCCACCTTTGATTTTGCGCACAATGTGACTCAAGGCGCTTTCTGGGGTACCCTATCGGGTTTTACCTTTGCCGTATTGTCGCTCCTTAACCGCAAATATGTGAAGACCTATTCATCTTTGGTCATTGCATTCTACCAAAACACATTTGCAATGATGACCCTATTGCCATTTTTGGCGATGCTTTCACAATCCCTGGTCTTTAAAGACATTCTGCTTTTGGGTGTACTCGGTCTTTTTTGTACCGCTTTGGCTCACGGCCTCTTCATCAAAGCCCTCGAGCACCTACGGGCCCAGCTGGCAAGCATTACAGCGTGCCTTGAGCCCCTTTACGGGGTTCTTTTCGCCTTACTCCTGCTTGGGGAACTTCCCGCATTGAGGACCGTGGCCGGCGGGGCAGTCATTTTGGGGACTGCGGTACTTGCAAGCGCGAGGTCCAGGGAATGAGAGTTTCGCTCCTTGCTCCCAAGCTCGCTCAAACCTGCCGCAAAGCGCATCACTCCCTTTTAGACCCAAAAAATGAGCAACGTTCAAAAATCGATGAATTCCAGTAGCTTTGTAAGCTCAACCGACTCTCTACTCCTCCACCTTCAGTGTTAAGAAGAGCGTGGCATCTCGCCGTTTAACAAGAAAAAGAATGGTATCTCCAGGCTTGTAACTTTCAATTTTTCGGTTAAATTCTCCAATACCTTTCACCGAAACCTGGTCCACCTCCAGGATGACATCCCCCGGTCTTAGACCAGATTCCGCGGCGGCCGAGCCGTCTTCGACCTGAACGATGACAAGACCCGTTGTTTCAGAGATATCGAAATTTCTGGCAAGCTCCGGCGTGATCTCTTCTACGGTCATGCCAAGCCTGGGTTTCGCTTCGCTGACAATCGGAGCTTTTTTCTCCTCTTCGAGCTCCCCAATTTTTACCTGAATTTGCTTTTTCTCTCCTTTCCTAATAACCTCTACGGTCACGATCTTGCCGACAGGGGTTGAGCCGACGAGATAGGGAAGCTCGCTCATCTCCTTGACCTCTTGGCCATCGAAGGAGACGATGACGTCGCCGCGTTGGATGCCAGCCTTATGGGCCGGTCCACCCACGGTGACGTCCGCCACTAAGGCCCCCCTCTCATTTTTGAGCTCGAGTTTGTCCTTTAGCTCAGGGGTGATCCTTTGGATCATCACTCCTAGCCAGCCCCTGACGACTTTCCCTTTTTTCAATTGGGGCAAGAGATCCTTGGCCATATTGACGGGAATGGCAAAGCCGATGCCGATGCTTCCCCCAGTCCGAGAGAAGATGGCGGTATTGATGCCGATTACCTCCCCGACGGTATTGAGAAGTGGCCCCCCGCTGTTTCCCGGGTTAATGGAAGCATCGGTTTGGATAAAATTGTCATAGGGCCCGCCACTGATCTTGCGGTACTTGGCGCTCACAATGCCTGCCGTCACCGTATTACCCAGCCCAAAGGGGTTTCCGATAGCGACCACCCATTCCCCGACCTCCAGTTTGTCTGAATCGCCGAGAGGCAACGGAACAAACGGTTTGTCTGCCTCAATTTTGATCAGGGCCAGATCAGTCTTGGGATCCCGGCCAATCACGTTGGCTGTAAATTCGCTTTCATCCGCGAGCCTCACCTTAATCTCATCCGCCTTTTCCACCACATGGTTATTGGTTAATATGAATCCCTCTTTGTCGATGATAAAACCTGTTCCGAGACTCTGCTGCTTATAATCTTTGGGCATTTGATCTCTGAAGAACCGCTCAAAAAAATCTCTCAGAGGATCATCGGGCCCAAAGGGCAAAGGTAACTGCCCCCTTCCCTTGATCACTTTAACCGTACTGATATTCACCACAGACGGACTGGCCTGTTTTGCGAGATGAGCGAACGATGTGGGGGTAGACGGTTGAGCTGAACTCGTTTGGGCCACCGGGGCTGAAGCCGAATCTAACATGGTTGCCGCGACGAACCCAAGGATCAGGCATAGCAGCGTCCAGCCGACCATGGCCCACTTTCTGGAAACATCTTTTCTGCTCTTCATGGCATACACCTTCCTCTTTCAGTGTTTTGTATTAAAGGCCAAAATAAACTGGCAAGCGATCCAAAGAACAATTTATTAATTCTAATAAACCTATCCTAATAATATAACCA
>JASFTV010000378.1:0-3714 GCA_050050615.1 Desulfobacteraceae bacterium | reverse complement strand
CTACATCCTTTTTCAAAAAGGTGGCATGGAAGAATAGGTTCGTGGGTCGCTTTTGACTCCAACATCCTAGCTGCGGGTGAAGTGAGGTTTTTCTATGTCAGAGTTAAAGCCCATATCCTTACAGAGGATCAAATCCTATTCCCTGAAAGAAAGAACGAGCAAGGTAAGAATTGACGATTTTGCCAAGCCTTGGAAGACAGGCGGCGGCATGAGCCTTTGGCTCAATTCCCTCCCCCGGATTCTTGCAGGGAGGGACTTCACAAATGTGGTCGACCGCATAGTCCGTGCGGTCGAGTCCAAGAAAATGATTATTTTGGCCATGGGAGCCCATGCCATCAAGGTAGGGCTGAATCCGGTTATGATCGATCTCTTGGAACGAGGGATTATTGGGGCCTTGGCCATGAATGGGGCTGGAATCATACATGACGCCGAGTTGGCCATGGCCGGCCATACCTCGGAGGACGTCTCCACCCAACTCGGTGAGGGAAAATTCGGAATGGCAGAAGAGCCGGCGAGATTTCTTAATGAAGCGATCATCGAGGGCGCCAACCGAAACTATGGCCTGGGCAAGGCGGTCGGCTCATGGCTCGCTAAGGAGAACTTGCCCTATAAGGATTACAGCTTGCTAGCCAGAGCTTTCGAGCTCGATATTCCCGTCACCGTCCACGTGGCTATTGGGACGGATACGATCCACTTTCATCCAAGTGTAGATGGGGCCTCTTTAGGGAAAGCATCTCACCTTGATTTTCGCACTTTCGCCACGCTCGTCTCCAAGCTGGAGGGAGGTGTTTTCATCAACTTAGGCTCTGCCGTCATTATGCCCGAAGTCTTTTTGAAAGCGATCACGCTTGTCAGAAACCTGGGATATGGGGTTAACGGGTTTACCACGGTCAGCATGGATTTTCTGCGCCAATATCGACCCATGACAAATGTTGTGCAGCGGCCTACACTGGACAGAGGCGAGGGTTACTCCCTCGTGGGACATCATGAGATTATGATTCCGCTCCTTGCCTCTGCAGTTATCGAAAGCCTGGAAGAGAAAATGTGAAAATGGAGGAAAAACAATATGCCCATTTACGAATACAGGTGCAAGAAGTGCAACAAAGAATTCGAATACCTTGTTCTCGGGAGTCATGCGGATATATCTTGCCCTGATTGTAACGGTCAGAAAGTTGAGCGTCTTATGTCTGCGTGCAGCTTCAAGAGCAGTGGCAACTTTTCATCCTCTGCTGCTTCAGATGCTTGTTCGGCCTGTTCCAGCGGCACTTGCAGCACATGTCACTGAGCCTTTGTGGATTGCTGAAATGGGTAGATCGTCCAATTGTAAATTCATAAACGGGGTTACGTCTCAAAACTTTGACCACTAAACCATTCAATGTATTTGTGAGCCAAGCGAACCGAGTCAAACAGGAGATGAATTGTTCCGCATAGGTTTTGGATATGACGCCCACCGGCTTGCTGAAGGACGTTCCCTCATCCTTGGGGGAGTTAGGATTCCTTATCAGTTCGGCCTTTTGGGACATTCCGACGCAGACGTTCTGACCCATGCGATCACGGACGCCATCCTTGGGGCGCTGTCAAGAGGCGATATCGGCGGGCATTTTCCGGACAGCGACCCTGCTTACAAAGACATGGACAGCCTTCTCATGCTGAGGAAGGTGATGGGGTGGGTTCGGGAAGACGGGTTCAGCGTCAATAACGTGGACACAACGATCGTTGCGGAAAAGCCCAAATTGGCGGCCTATCTTATGACGATGAGAGAGGGTCTGGCGGACGTATTGGACATACAGACCCATCAAATAAATATCAAGGCCACGACCACCGAGGGCATGGGTTTCTGCGGCCGTGAAGAGGGCATGGAAGCCTTTGCCGTGGTCAGTCTTCTTGGCACTGGAGACCAAACCTAGATGGATTCATGCCCTATCGGCTCCCAGTCCTAGCGGAAATTCAAAAAATCCTGAAAACATCATACCAGAATCTTTAGCCAAAAAGCACAGCTGGGTACAAGACCGTCGTACCAGGAGAATCACCATGGCTATTAAATTGTACAATACAGCTAGCCGAAGCAAAGAAATCTTTCGCCCCCTGAATGATGGCAAGGTGGGCATCTATGTATGCGGGGTCACCGTCTACGACCTTTGCCATATTGGCCACGCACGATCAGCCATCGTCTTTGATGTCCTGGTCAGATATCTTCGAACCAGAGGTTTCGATGTAACCTATGTCCGTAACTTCACCGATGTGGATGATAAGATTATTCAAAGAGCCAATGAACTCGGAAAGGACCCTATGGAGATCGCCCAGGAGTACATCGGTGCCTTCTATGAAGACATGGGACGTCTGGGTGTTCTCAAAGCGGATCGTGAACCTCGAGCCACGGAGCACATAGACGGCATGATCGAGATGATAAGCACTCTGATAGACAAGGGATACGCTTACATCGAAGGCAGCGATGTTTTCTACGCCGTCGAGAAATTCAAGGGCTATGGACAACTCTCCGGGAGACGACTGGAAGATCTGAAGGCAGGCAGCCGGATTGCTGTTGATGAAAAGAAAAGGCATCCCATGGATTTTGCTCTCTGGAAAGGGGCGAAGCCGGCCGAGGCCCAGTGGCCCAGTCCTTGGGGGCCCGGGAGGCCGGGCTGGCATATGGAATGTTCGGTGATGAGCAGCTATTTTCTTGGTCCTACCTTCGACATTCACGGAGGGGGCAAGGACCTTCTTTTCCCCCATCACGAAAATGAGCGGGCCCAGTCCATAGCAGCTACTGACGGTCAGTTCGCCCGATATTGGGTGCACAACGGCTTCGTCACTGTAGAATCCGAGAAGATGTCCAAGTCATTGGGGAACTTTCTAACCATCCGGGACGCGCTGAAGAATTACCACCCGGAGGTATTGCGCCTCTTTCTTCTGTCCAAGCACTATCGGAGTCCCCTTGATTTTTCAAAAAGTGCTGTCCAAGATCTCCAATCCGGTCTCCTCCGGATCTACAGGACCCTTCAAAGACTGAATCGGACGATCGGCTCGTATGAAAGAAAGGGAGAGATTCCCCTCTCTGGTGCTTTGTCAAGCCAAAAAAAGGATCCCTTCCTGGGCCAGTTCATCCAGATTATGGACGACGATCTGAATACAGCGGGCGCCATCGGCCTTATCTTCGAGAAGATCAAAGAGATGAATAAATCCATGGAATCCCAGAGCGACCAAGTGGATGCCCAAAATGCCGCACAGCTCGCAGCCGATCGGCAAAATCTCTTTGTAGCCGCCAATGTTTTGGGCTTCTTGAATGAAAAACCGGAGCATTTTTTCCAAAAGTTGTCACCCTTTACTGAAAGGATCGACGTTGAAGAGCTCGAACGGCTTATTGATGATAGAGCAAAGGCGAGGGCGAAAAAAGACTGGGCCGCAGCTGACGCCATACGGGATCGCCTTCACGACATGGGTGTCATTCTGGAAGATACGCCTCGGGGAACCACCTGGCGATATGATGTCTAACGGATAAGGCGAAAGGCTCAAGGCCAAAGGCTTAAGGTGCAGGTAGAATTCAGTGAAGCGACCTGCAGCCCTATTGAAACGGAATCCCTGCCTGCCGCTGGTAATTCCACTTCATTCCGACAAGCTCCAGGGAATTACCAAGCTAAAAGGCCACTTGTCCTTAACTTGAGCTCACTTTAAACATCTTAGGCACTTTAGTTCACACCATCTACAATGTTTGAA
>JASFTV010000377.1:0-3715 GCA_050050615.1 Desulfobacteraceae bacterium | reverse complement strand
TTTGTCATAAGCTTAGAACAAATTTTTGCTCATTGACCGTTTTTCCCCACTGTGTACCTTCGTGCTCTTCATCGAGGTGGAATCCGAACTTCTCGTACAGATGCCTCGCCACATCCAGACCCTCAAAGGTCCATAGATAAATGCTGCCATACCGCCTGCCTTTGGAGAAGCGGATAGCTTCTTCCATAAGCCTATGGCCAAAGCCCTTTCCTCGGAGCTTCGATGAGATAATGAACCACCGGAGATGAGCACCTTCGGATTCGGCCTTAATGCCGTCAATAGCAATGGAGCCCTCAACCCGATGCTCACGGCAAAGGGTCCAAAATCCGTCGCGAGCTTTGTCGAAGCGGTCTAGGAATTCTGAAAGCTCAGTCGCAACTTTCGCTTCGAAGAACTGTCCAAAGCCCCAGTGTCGGTGGTAATGGGTGGCATGCAACTCGGCTATACGACCGATCGCCCCTGGAATGTAGTCCTTGAGGCCAACGTCACTCATAATAACCCCTTCCCAAGGAAGAGCTTTCAGGCTCAGATTCTGAAAGCTGAGATTTGATTCTGCAATCCCAGTGCACACTCTTTGATCTTGGTGAAGATGGATACTGATCGTGATGAGATATTTGGGCTATGCGTCACATCTCGTGTTTTTTCTACTGAGATTAATAGCTTAAGTGTTGTTATCCTTCCTTAGTTTTATGTTTCTGTCAAGGCCCTGGACATTTGAGAAGAGCTGGCAGCGGGACTTGGCCGGGATGACAGATGATGACGCCATCTCGAGGTGAGGGTGAGGGCGAGGTTGCGATTCAGGGATTTGGTTTGACACCACTCTGAACAATGTTTTAGACTCCCATAAACGGAGAAATCGGTTTTCCACAAAAACCGCGGTAGAGAGCCCCGTCCGGAAGAGCGGGGGTGAATGGCGCGGGGAGCTCCACTCAGGGATCGGCTTCTCACGGTCTCGGTTGGTCTTCCGAGACATTTGTGAGGCGTTATCAACTTCGATTTCAAAGCATAAATCGCCAACCAGGGGAGTTAAATTCCGACCTCAAACGAGGGAGAACAAAGCCATGGATTTTGAGAACGACCTTTTCAGTGTGGAGTTTTCAAATTCGAAACAGAAAAAAGAGGTGTCCCTTGCCGACGTAGGGGACTGCGTCGTCGACTTCCTTGAGCACTTCGGCGAGGAGTCCTTGGTCGGCAGGGCATTCTACGAGGTGATCCAAGAGGGGGACGGAAAGACCAGATTCCTGAGACTGCTGAAGGCTACGGGATATGAGGATGACCCCAGGGGCTTTTTTTCGGAACTCCTCCATCAACTGGCCCAGGCAAACAGCTACTACCGGGAACCTATCATGATGAACGGCCTTGCCCTGCCCCAAATGCTGCTTGTCGCCGTATTAGAGAAGATCATGCCGGGGAACCAATTTGTTTCCATCCATGATGTGGCCCAGTTAGAGAAATTGACCAATATTGCCGTACCGAAAAAGTATCGCACCGATCTCCAAAAGGTCATTGAAACCTATCCGGTCAGGCTCTCCATGCATACCGTCCGTCAGATGATGGTCTCCCAGGATGTGGCCTATCAATACCTGCCCTTTGTGGAAGAACTGGATCCGGTGGGGCATGTCAATACCTGGATTGGGCAATTTCATGACGGCCTGCTGGAGCAGATGTACCAGAACAGAGTGATCTTCCTGCTGAACATGAGCTGCCCGGTCTATTGCAGATTCTGTTTCAGGAAGCACAAAGAGTCCAGGAATGAGGCCAATCCTAACCCGGAGGACGTAAAAAGGGCCGTGAATTATGTGGCAAGCACCCCTTCCATAAAGGAGATCGTCATTACCGGGGGCGACCCCTTTCTGAACAGGCCCAACATGACAACCGCCATCGACGGGCTCAAGGAGATCCCCCATGTCCAGACGCTTCGCCTGGCCACGCGTGCTGTCTCCTATTACCCCGATCTCTTTTACGCCGACAATAGCTTCTGGCTCAACTATCTCAAGATGAAGAGCTTTGAACTCCGGCAGAGGGGCAAGCGGATCGAGGTGGCTACCCATTTCATTCATCCGGATGAGATTTCGCTGGGCAGCCTCGATATCATTTCGGACCTGGTAAGAAACGGCATGTCCGTCTATGTGCAGACGCCATTTCTCAAGGACTGTAATGACAAAGGCCCGGAGCTGACCAGGCTTTACAGCCTGCTGCGGGGCGCCGGGGCGGAACTCCACTACATTTACATTCCGTGCAGCCCGATCCACGGAAACAGCGTCTACTGGACCTCTCTGTCGGAGGGCGTGAATGTGTCCAATTACCTCCGCGCCCATCTCTCGGATCGGGTCATGCCGAGGATCTGTACCGCCACGCCCATCGGGAAGATGGACTGGCATTCCAGCGGGTGGGCCGTTGAAAAGGTCAAGGAGAAGGAGCACTTCGTCTGGATCCGAACCCCGTACGACCCCGACTATTATAGGAGCTTTGCCCCGGTTGCCAGAGGGCTGGACATCATTCGGGTCAATGAAGAGGGGACCATCGATATTCAGTACATGGCAAAAATGGACGATGAATCCCTTTTCCTCGGTTCAAGAGAGCCCCATCAGCCAAACAAGGTGGAGGGGGATCCGGAGGCCTTGAAGGCGCTCAAGGTCGAGGCACTTGGCGACCAGAGAATCACCCAATCTATTGTTGAGACAGGTTCTCCAAGTCTGGTTCGGCTCCACGAGACCGGGGTCGGCATTGATGTGGAGGGAGACGACAGAGACATCGAGTACATAAGGAAAGACGACAAAATCACGGATGTGGTGATCTTTTGCAAGAGCGATGCTGTGGAATGCCTTTACAGGATTGGTGAAGTCGTCACGAGGCTTCGGGATATTCATCATGTGAATGCGGTCCGGCTAAGGAGCCTTAAGTTCAATTATGCCCCTGAGACGTATACCCCAGGGGCCATAGAAAAGCTGGGGACACTCAACAAACTGACGGCGGTCAATCCTCTCAGGCTGGAGATCGAAACAGAATTCCTACATCCCAGTGAAATCATGGAAGCGCATGTCCGACCCTTCAATGCCCTCCACAATAGAGGAATCACAGTCTATGCCAATACACCCTTGCTGGGCACCATTAACGACGCTCCAGACGTGATCAATCGGATCGCCTACAAGACCCGGGAGATCGGAATCGAATTCCATCATGTATACGTGGCGGGGCATCCCCTTCAGAAATCCTGGAATGAAGAGCATCCTGTGGATGTGGCTGATGTCATTGATATTGGCACCCGGGTGCGGAGGAACGGCAGCGGGAGGGAGATCCCCAGATACATCATTCTCACTCCCCTGGGTGAGGTGGATTTCGGCTTGACTTCGAGGTTATTGAGTGAGAACGGGAGACTCTGGTTGAAGCTCCTGCCTTATGACATAGACTACTACAAGGGGATGGACCCGCAATACGCATGGCCCGGAAGTGTGAAAACTGATGAGCATGGAAAACCCATGGTGCCCGTATCAGGCCTCACCAAGACATCCGATTTTATGGTCTTTCCCTTTTAGCTGGATGTTTTAACTCACCCTTAGAGTTTCTCTCAATTTCCGAAATTGAAAAGCCACGCCGGGTGGGCGGGGAGATTCAATGGAATGGCCGCAGTACCCTTCACTTTTCTCGCCTGTATACGATTCGGCCGTCGAAAATCGTCATGTCCACCCGGGCGTCAAGAATCTCCATGGGATTG
>JASFTV010000376.1:0-3715 GCA_050050615.1 Desulfobacteraceae bacterium | reverse complement strand
CCCGTTGGCGACAGTGAATCTTGAAACATAGATTTCAATAATTCGCTTTGATATGGTGAAACGGAGATCTTCCTTTTGCTGTAACAACTCTGGGTCATTGTCTGTGCTTACTTTCAAAATGAGAGAGTACGCCTTATCCAGCGCATCAAGGGCGTTATCCAGATCCCCCCGTTCCCAAAAATCGTTGGAGGCTTGACAAAAATCCAGTGCTGAATCGAGAAGCTCCTGATTCGATACTTTTGAAACTTCTTGGGGAGCACGGGGGCCGCTCTGGTCAGGAGCACAGGGGCTGCTCTCTTCAGGGGCAAGGAGGGCACTCTCCTCAGGGGCAGGCGGGCCCTCGTATAGATAGGTGGGTGGGGCTTCTTGAGGGAAGCTTAACACCACCTCGGGTAAAGATGGGTTCTCATCACTATAGGACTGTTCGGCGTTCTCAACCTCTGGAACTAGTGCTTGCGTCTCCTGTGGAGTTTTTCCTTCTTCGGCGATCTTTTTTTCTTGAGGTCTCTCTTTTTCATGAATGGTGAAAGGAATGGTGGATCCACAGCCCGAGCAAAAAAGAGCACAGAGAATCAACAACGCCCGGCAACACCGGGCTGATAACATGCCAGTACCTCCTCATCGTCTATTTTCAGAATGCTGTCCTGTGCAAAAGAGGCAAAACATCTTAAGCAGGGTATTATAGAGCAAGCATATCTAATGGTCAATACCGTAAGGTTGTAGAAACGGAAACCCGCCAAGCATCTCTGTTTTTTGCAGTGAAACGCCCTTTAGCCCTGCCCCTGCGGCATACCGATTGAACAAGTTTAATGTCAGAAATATCTCACCCATACCTCAGAGGCTTTCGATCGCCAGAACAGAAGCATCTCAAAGCGCCTTTGAGTCAAAGGGGGCCTGGCAATCAACGGGGAGATCTCCCACGTAAAAACGGTAGAAGGCAGCAAGCACTAGGGCATGGGTAATTTCTTCTCTTCGGATAAGCTCAGGGATATCACCCAGGGGCCTCACGAGGACTTCGATATCCTCCTTCTCATCCTGTTCTTGTTTGCGCACCTTGTAGACATTCTTGGCCAGATAAGTATAACACCGGTTGTTCAGGAAGGCGGGATTGGGATGGACAAAGCCCAGCGAAACCATCTCTGAGGCCTTGTATCCGGTCTCCTCCAGAAGTTCCCGTCGGGCAGCCTCCTCGGGCGAGTCATGTTGTTCCACAATGCCTCCGGGAATCTCCAAGGTGATTTCCCGGGTGCCGTGCCGGTACTGGCGGATTAAGACCACCTCATTTTGGGGCGTGAGGGGGATTACATTAACCCAATCTGTGGATTCCAAGATGTAGAAGTCATAGGTTTTGTCTGTTCTCGGCGAGCAGGCCCGGTCGGTGCGGAGGCTGAAAATCTTATAGAATTCTTTTTTTTGGCTGGATATCAATTTCCATGGCTTTGGAGGCATGGGCCGTTTCCTTGTAGATAGAGTAGCAAATGTGAGGAATATAGGGCAAAAAGAATCGGAAACTCAAGATAAAATTTGTAGGGGAGAAAGCTCTTAGGCTGATTGTTCGAAAAAGCGGCCGATATCTGCAATATCGTGAGTCAGAGGGATCCTTGGGAGGCTTTCAAGAAAGAAATGCCCGTACCTGCTCTGAATCATCCTGATATCCAGGATAGACAGTACGCCACGATCAACACTATTCCTGATAAGTCTACCCAGACCCTGTTTGAGCGTAATGATGGCGGAAGGGAGCTGGTAGTCCATGAAAGGATTCTCCCCTCGGGCACGGATGGATTCGATCCGACCCGCGACTAAAGGATCGCCAGGTGAATCAAAGGGCAGTTTGTCTATGATGAGGCAACTGAGCGCTTCTCCAGGCACATCCACCCCTTGCCAGAAGGAGCCCGTAGCAAGAAGTACCGAATGCGTATCCTCCTTGAATTTCTCCAGGAGGATGGATTTGGGCGCATCCCCCTGTTTATAGATCGTATAGGGCACTTTCCCGCGCAAAAGCTGGTATACGGCGTTCAGATTTTGATGGCTCGTAAAAAGCACAAGGGCGCGACCAGCGGTCATTTTCAGCAATTCCATGATCCTTTCCGCTATCCTCAGACCAAACTTAGGATCATTAGGTAAAGGCAGGTCCTTCGCAATATACATCAGGCTCTGCTTTGCAAAGTTGAAATGGGACGGGTAGATGGCTTCCAGGACATGGCTGTGCAGTCCCAGTCGCGACCTAAAATAGTCAAAATTCCCGCCGGCCGACAGAGTTGCAGATGTGAAAACGAGGGTTTTTACTTTCTGATAGAGAAGTTCATTCATGCTCTCCGATATGTCCAAAGGGGAGGCATGAAGCGCAACAAGCTTCTTTCGCCTTTCATACCACTTCAGCCAATTCGGGTCACCCAAGGACAGGATGTCATCAAGGCATTGCACCAAGTCACCGGCCCTGGTGGCTAGAGCCTGAAGCGAAGTGTTTTTTGAACCCTTAGATTTTTCATGAATATGGGACAGGCCCCGCTTGATATCGCGGCCAGCCCCCATCCTGAGTATTTCGAGAGAATCCTCATTCAACTGCCCCTTCTCTTCGGTCCCATTGAAAAGGTCTCTGAGGCGGCCTGATCCTGCCTTTATCAGATCAAGATTTCTTCTGAACGCTTTCTTCTCCTTTTCTCTAAGATCTTGCATTTCCCTTTCCACATCGCCGGCAAGCTCCATCAACTGATTGGTACTGAGGCTCTTTCCGAAATAGGTCGTGGCGATCTCTTCTATGGTGTGGGCTTCGTCAAAGACCAACACCTGGAAACGGGGAATGATCTCCCCAAACCCTCCCTTCTTAACGATCAGGTCGGCAAAAAAGAGGTGGTGGTTCACGACAATGATGCGAACCTGAGCCGCTCTTCTCCGCAAATGGTTCAGATAGCAATCTTCCCAGTGGATACAATCGGAACCCAGGCATTGATCAGATGTGGAAGATATGGCATCCCAGAGAGGATCATCATCTCTCATCCAGGGAAGTTCCGATCGATCGCCAAACGCCGTTCTCTTTAGCCACCTCTCCATCCTTTTTCTTAGAGTCTCCTGATCCCCCTTCAAGAGGAAGGGGCGTGAGAAGTATTGATGATACCGATGCAGACAGAGATAATTCTTTCTCCCCTTCATGATCATCGCATCTATTTTGTGGCCGGATGCCTTTGACAGAAGAGGGATATCCTTGAAGAAGATCTGTTCCTGAAGATTCTTTGTGCCCGTGGATATGACCGTTTTCTTTCCGCTGAGTATGACGGGTACCAAGTAACCGAGTGTTTTTCCAGTCCCGGTGCCCGCTTCTGTGATCGCTGGACTTTTTTCATGGATGGCTTTCTCAATCAAATGGGCCAATTCCAGCTGGTAGGACCGAAATTCAAAACCCTCGATGGACAGGGCGAGCAGGCCGTCGCCTCCGAGGATTTCTTGGATGGGGTCGGCGGAAGCACTCATCATAGAAAAACTATAGCCTCCGAAAGCGTGGCCGTCAATGCGGAAAGGGTAGCGAAATGCTTCCACGAGGGATAAGGGTTTTTTGTTGACCATTCCTGACAAAAACTGAAAAAATAAGCATGTCAAAATGTTAGATACCGACAGGTCCTGGTTCTCTATTTTCTTGCAAAACCATGAGCCACACAGGGGTTGGTTTTCCCGATGAGGAGGTTGACGTCGTGGTCATCCGAAATCTGATTATCGTGAT
>JASFTV010000375.1:0-3724 GCA_050050615.1 Desulfobacteraceae bacterium | reverse complement strand
AGCCCTCTTGGGCCAGAAGCTCCGGGCTCACCAGCAGGGGATTCCCTGCAAAGGCGGAAATGCTGTGATAGGGGGAATTGCCGCACGCCAGGTCTGTCGGGTTCAGTGGCAGGAATTGCCAGAAACGCTGTTTGGTTTGGGCAAGGAAGTCTACAAATCTATAGGCGCGTGGCCCCATGTCTCCTATGCCAAAAGGTGAAGGCAGGGAGGTAATATGTAAGAGAATACCGCTTCCTCGTCGCTCCATGGCATGCTCCAGGATAATCCCTATCCCGAATGATAGGAAATTTACAACAAAGATGTTTGCCGGCGAAAGGGGCGGATGAAAGATTGATTGTGTGACTGAAAACGGAGTCCCCTGGGTGTAGGCCGCTTAAGAAAAAGGGCCAGAATGCCCCGTGCACTGGATCAGGCCTGTTGAATTTCCCACAGGGAACCCTATTCAGCAGGGCGGGGCCAAACCCCGGATGGGGAATTGATCCTTCTCCTTGGCTCTCAAGGGGCATAGCTCCCCTTAGGTGAAGCTCCGACCTTGTTGTCAGGGCGCTTCGCTGAAACGGGCCAAGACGATGGTGATATTATCTTTTCCACCCCGATTGTTGGCGGCATCAATGAGTTTTTGACCCAGTTCTTTCAGGGGGTTGTTTCTATTTGATTGGACCAAGAAGCGTATTTCTTCATCCGGTACCATGTCTGAGAGGCCATCAGAGCAGAGAAGATAGAGGTCGTTTTCCTGGACCTCCAAACTGGAAATATCCACTTCCGGTGAGTCAGATATGCCGAGGGCTCGGCTGACGATATGTTTTTGAGGATGGGCTCTTGCTTCTTCCTGTGTGATAAGGCCTCTTCTGACCTCTTCCATGACCAGGGAATGGTCGTTTGTGAGCTGTTGGATTGTGTTGTCACGGATTCGATAAGCCCTGCTATCACCGATATTGGCAAGGACGAGTTTTTCACCGTCCACGAGAAGGCCCACCAGCGTGGTGCCCATGGCCGTATTCTTCGGGTTTCGAAGCATCTCATTAAAGATGTTCCAGTTGGCCAAAGAGATGGCTGCCAAAAAGCGATTCTCTTCCAGGGAGTAATGTTGTCGGAGCTTGGTAGGCCAGGTAATGTCCTCAAGGCGAGATTTTCTTATGAAATCTTGTATGGTTTCGATCGCTATTCTGCTAGCCAGATCTCCCTTAGAAAGCCCCCCCATCCCGTCGGCAACCAAGAAAAGGCCGTCTTTGTCATTGTTCATGAAGCTGTCTTCATTGTGGTCTCTGATCAAACCGGGATGAGAGATGCCGAGGGATTGGATTCGCATATGCAAGCTTTGATTCATTGTTATATAAAAGGATGAGTAAAATTATTCAAAATTCTACGAACGGTTATCTTCTCTGGAGGTAGTATTTTTCGAGTTCGTTTAGCTTGTGGATATATTCATTCTTGAAATGAAAACCCGGATAGACAACGATTTCCTTTCCCAGAGGGGCGATGAGGGGGAAAATGTCTATTCCGTAACTGTTCTTTCCCATTTTGTCAGCCTCATACACGATCAACAGGCAATAGTAACTGCACAAGAGCCGAAGCCCCAATGATCTGCGGAAAAGATAAGCCCTTCCACCGATGGTATTCAGGAAGAAGCCGGCGTAATGATACAACACTTCCAGCGAAGGCCTAATGCCCTCCGGGTCAGGGCATCGGTCGCCCAGCATGAGCCATTTGTAAAAGAGATCCAGATTTATTTCCAAGGTGTCCGACTCGTTCATTAAGATCTCCTTTATCAACCGGATGTCATTCTTGTTCAGGACCCTGTAAAAGTGAAAAACGTTCTTGGTCATGAGCACCGAATCTATACCCTCCCCCGCAGGGATGGGGAGTCTTGAGGAAAGTCTCTTGATCAGAGCCTTGAAATGATCATAGGTATTCGCACCGTCCTCAATGTGCTGGATGTAGGGCTTCTTATCCAGATATGTAAAGAAGGCCAAGATATCATTTTCAATCTGGGCGCAGTAATCTTCAGGCTCCAATGGCTTCGGTTCTTCAATCTTCTGTTTGACCTCTTCCTTAATCTCTTCGGAAACCACAGGCGCTTTCGCTTCAGCGGGTTCCTTCTCACTCGGTGGCACCTCAGCTTCCTTTCCAGGTTCAGCCTTTTCGCTGATTGCTTTTTCGGGTTCTTCATGGAGTATTTCCCTGCCCAGGAAGTACCCGGCCAAGATAGCCGCCCCCACGACCAAAAGAATAATCAACACCCACCAAAAGCGTCCCCTACCTTTTTTCCTCATGTCCTCTCCTTTAACTATCAAGCCACAGTTATGGGTAGTCGAATCGTTACCGTGGTCCCTTTTTCTAATTTGCTGGTGATTTTGATCTCGCCATGGTGGTTCATGACCACCTGATGCACCATGGTAAGCCCCAGGCCTGCACCTCTGGTCTTGGAGGTGACAAAGGGGTCATAGATGGCATCGAGTTGCTCGGGAGCAATACCTGAGCCTGTATCCTCGATGCTGATCGAGATGTAATTGTTATCGCACATCGCCCTTAGGGTAATCGTTCCACCATTGGGCATGGACTCAAGTGCATTGTCCAGGATACTATTCATGGCCATGACCATCTGGGCTCTGTCCATTTTTGTCTGCGGCAGGCGTCGAGCAATCTCCGTTCGGAGCGCTACACCCTGTTGCTCAGCCAAAGGTCTAAATCTTTTCAAGGATTCAGCAATAGCGGCTTGAACCTTCTCAAAGCTCAGGTGGGCGGATTGCACGTCGGCGAATTCGCGCACCTGTCTGACCAGATGTTCGAGTCGGGCCGCCTCATTTACGATGATACCAACGTATCTTTTGAGCTTATGATTCTCAGGCAGTTCCTTCTTTATCCTTTGGGCAAAACCGCCTATGGTCATAATAGGGTTCCTGATCTCATGGGCGACGCCCTGAACCAGGTGCCCCATGGCCGCGAGGCGCTCAGAGCGAATCAGCTTTTCCTGAGCGACTTTGAGTTCTTGGGTGGTCGATCGGACCTTTTCCTCCATAAGTTGATAAAGTTTGGCATTCTCTATAGCGATGGCTATCTGCTGTGCCATGCTGACCAGGAGTTCCAGGTCGGCGCGGTTGAAGGTCTCCTCCGATTTCTTGTTGATCACCTGAAGGGCACCAATCGGTCTGTTCCTCAAGATCAGGGGTACGCATATCATGGACCTGGTCTTGAAACCGGTGATCTTGTCAAATCTGTCGCTGAACCTTTTCTCTTTGCGCACATCCTGGATGACCATCGGTTTTCCTGTTTGCACGACATAGCCGGCAATACCTTCTCCCACCCGGAGTGTGATCTCTTTTATGGGCTCCTTTTTTTCTCCCCTTGCAATCCGGATGAACAGCTGATCCCTCTCCTCATCAAGCTCATACACAGAGCTGGCCTCTGCACCCATGAATTCTTCTGCGCATTTCATGGCCCTGTCAAGAACATCTTCGATATTGAGGGAGGAATTGATGAGGGCACCAAACCGGAGGATGGTGGCCAGTTCTCTTCGGTATATGTTTTCGGCGGTCTGTTTTTTCAAATCGGCACAACCTGATTCACGAAAAGTGAGATGGATCTTTGAACAATGATCAATTCCCACTGCTGTCCAAAATAAATCGAAAACAGGCTTCTAAAGGAGCTAGGTGCCTGTATTTACAAGACGCCCCACGCTCTGCAAAATTCAGCTTCCCATGACTCGCACAAAGCATTGATTCGT
>JASFTV010000374.1:0-3731 GCA_050050615.1 Desulfobacteraceae bacterium | reverse complement strand
CGATGAACTCAGTGGATTCGCTAGGGGTCAAACCTTAACTATTGACTATGATTGAAGAGGTTATGCCATGGAGCATCCCCTCAAAATGGGCCAACCATGTTCCGGAAGGACGAATCCCTCGCTGTTAGAAGGGAGGATTATCTATCAAGTCTAATGTGACACCGCTTTTGATGATTCGCATCCTTTGCCTTTTGGAGGCGAAAAGAGGTATTCGGATGAAGATAAATTCAAAATGGGCTTCATGCCTGATTTTATTGTTTGTCTTTTTGCTTACGAGCTTAGGTGCTGCCCTTGGACAAAGTGAAGTAAAAGACCCTGCTGTCAAGCCGGATAGCAGCCAAAAGGGCATAGAGATCTCCGTGGTTATCGACAATATTCCCTATGATGAGAAGCTGGACAATCCGTGGGGATTTTCTTGTCTCGTGAGAGGAACAGAAAAGACCATTCTTTTTGATACAGGCCCTTGGGATACCCATTTATTGGATAATATGAGAAAGATGAACATTAGGCCAAAAGAGGTGGATGTGGTAGTCCTTTCTCACAACCACAAAGATCATACAGGGGGTCTACAAGGATTTCTGAAAGAGAACCATGATGTGACTGTTTATTTGCCCAAGTCTTTCCCGGAGTATTTTAAGGAACAGGCGGCAGCATCGGGTGCAAAGGTTGTTGAGGTTGGAGAATCGCTCAAGATTTGTGACCGCGTGTATTCAACTGGCGAGATGGAGGGTTTTGCAGAAGAGCAGTCCCTCGTAGTTCATTCTGAAAAGGGGACTATCGTCATTACCGGGTGTGCCCATCCCGGGATCGTGAGCATCCTTAGCCGAGCGCAGGAGATTGCAGAAGGTGATCTGCTCCTGGCCATGGGAGGGTTTCACTTAACAAGTGGCCTGCTAATGGGCGGGCCAAGTTCAGATGAACTGCAAGAGATCGTTTCGAGCTTCAAGAATCTAAAAGTCCGATATGTCGGCCCTACTCACTGCTCGGGGAATGAAGCAATGGCGTTATTTAAGAAGGTGTATCAGGAGCACTATTTGAAGGTTGGCTCGGGAAGAGTGATCTACGTCAACGACCTTAAATAGCCGCGAGCGACCTGCGTTGGCTTGGGGACGCCTCTTACGTAAATCAATTCGAAAGAAGGAGGGCGAAAATGAGTGCTGACAAGCCGGAGGTGGTTGTGACTAATATTCGGATGCCGCTTTGGTCTATGGTTATTTTCATGATCAAGTGGGCCATTGCGGCTATTCCTGCGTTCATTATTCTGGCGATCCTTGGCGGAATAGTGACTGTGATCCTTAGCTCTTTAGGCATGATGGTCGGGATGAAGTAGGAAAACAAATGATGGGCATGCGATCAGGGTCACATCTCTAATCTCAAGAAAGTTTTTTCTAGAGAAAGGTCATGTCATGTGGCTGAGATTATTGATCCTAATTGTAATCACAGGTATCGGCTGCTCCGCGCCAACGAGCAAGCCAGCTCCGACCATTTCTCCTGCTCCACCCCCAGCTCCCTGGTATGTCTCATACGGGTTCAAATCCTACGAAGAGGTCATACAGCCGAAATCCGTAGGGACGTTGGTTCTAGCCCTGAGCGACCGTTCCAATAAGGTTAGGGCGAGTGCGGCCGAAGCTCTTGGTAAGATAGGACCCGAAGCAGCGGAGGCGGTCCCGGCGTTGATCAGATCGCTAAAAAGTGTCGATGATTTAGTCCGGGCCCGTGCAGCTGAGGCTCTTGGAGACATAGGGGCTGCAGCGGAAGAGGCCGTCCCCTTGCTTGTCAAGGGGCTTGAAGATGAAAACAGCTATGCACGCGTAAAGTCGGCCGAAGCTTTGGGAAAGATAGGACGCGAAGCAGCGGAGGCGGTTCCGGCACTAATTAGATCACTTGCCGACAAGGAGTACTTGGTACGGTCTCGTGCGATCGAAGCGCTGGGACGAATAGAGCCTGATGCGAGGAGGCTAGTTCCCGCGCTTATGGAAGCCCTTCGCCTCGGTCAGAGTGACATCAGTGCGGATGTGCGGACCAATGCTGTCGAGGCGCTGGCTAACATAGGAGCGGAGGCGAATGGGGCCGTTCCGGTGATCGTGTCGTGCTTGGGCGACATAGCGCCAAAGGTCAGGTCTGCTGCGGCTCATGCCTTGGAGAAAATCGTACCCGACAAAAGAGAACGAGCGGTATTATTGGCTGGGGCAATGGAGGACAAAGAACCCCGAGTTCGACGCACCGCAGTGGAAGCCCTGGCAAAGATCGGTCCTGAGGCGGAGGACACTGTTTCTGCTTTGATAAGGGCGCTGGGCGACAGCGATTACGAGGTGCGCAGAAAGGCCCTCGAAGGAATCAGGAAGGTTGAACCACCTGGCGAGACGATTGCGCCCGCGTTCCTGCTATTGCTCGATGACCCTGAGCCGGAGATGCGGAAGGAGGCAATCTCGGGACTCCAGGAAATGAAATATTCTGGATCTGATTTTCTCGATGCCCTTGAGAGAATCGCAGACAGAGACCCGGATGAGTCTGTTAAGAAGCTGGCTTCAGAAGCCTTGCTCAAGGTCAAGTTTGCCAAGATAGCCAGTGGTAAGTCCATCAAGCCTGAACCCCCAAAACCTTCTGTACCGGTGGGCGTTGCGGAGCAAAAGGCTGCTGTCCCGCGTAGAGAAGTGGGACAAAGATGGGCTGTCATCATAGGAATCTCCAGGTATAAGGACACCCGGATCCCTTCTCTCCGTTACGCCTGTTCAGACGCCCGTGCCTTTTATAACTGGCTAGTTTCACCCAGCGGTGGACGATACCCGCCGAGCAGGGTGAAGCTTTTGCTTGATGAGGAGGCCACTGGAAGGAATATCAAAAACGCTCTTTTCAACTGGCTCAGGAATGCGATTGAGGAGGATGTGGTCACTATATATTTTGCCGGTCACGGCTCACCCGATTCACCGGATGCGCCTGACAATCTTTTCTTTCTTCCCTACGATGCGCAATATGACAGCATCGCCGTTTCAGGCTTTCCCATGTGGGATATTGAGACCGCCCTTGAAAGGTTCATCAGGGCCAGGAAAACAATCATTTTAGCTGATGCATGTCATGCTGCGGGCGTAGGGGAGACTTTTGATATGGCGAGAAGGGCCGGCAGAGGTATTTTTGTGAACCCCATCAGTGAAGGGTTTCAGAAATTATCCGCGTCTAGTGATGGGGTATGCGTACTAAGTGCCTCTGACAGGGATCAGTATTCCCAAGAGAGCCGGAAATGGGGTGGAGGACACGGGGTGTTTACCTATTTTCTCCTCCAGGGTTTAAAAGGGGAAGCGGATTACAACGAAGATAGGAGTGTTAGCCTCGGCGAGATTATCCCGTACGTATCAGAGCAGGTGAGAAGGGAAACAAGAAACGCGCAATCGCCAATTGTGGCAGGAAAGTTTGATCCATCACTGTGCATCGGACGATAGTAAACGGTATCTTTAATCTTGACGGATGATACATTGAATCAGCTGCATTGTGTCACGCATCAGAGTAACAATGCTAAGATTAGGCCTTTGTTAACGGATTGGTTCAGAATCTAGTGAGGGGTCAAACCTAAACTGTTGACTTTGTTCGATGGGTATCGTCTGCCCTCCGTATGCAGTATCAGGAGATAGGCTTCGTGGTCCATTAATCAAATCAATGCGAAATCGGTTTCAGGAGGTGTGTCATGATTAGTAAAGCCGTTTTGCTGAGTTTGCTAATGGTCTTATCGTTGTTTT
>JASFTV010000373.1:0-3746 GCA_050050615.1 Desulfobacteraceae bacterium | reverse complement strand
CTCAACACGTGCACCAGCAATATCTCTTTCGATCTCAGCAGCCTGCTTATCCATGTAGTTGCCAATATAGGCTCCAGCAGCCCCTCCTATGACTGCACCAAGCAATACCCCCACAGCTGTGCTGCCGGCTTTGTGACCAATGAGGGCTCCCAAGGCACCGCCTGCACCGGCGCCAATGACCGCTCCTTTCTGGGTCCGGGTCCACTCGGCACAGCCCATACTCATCAGCACCAGGGAAAGCACTAGGAAAAGTATAAGGGTCTTTTTCATAATGGCCTCTCCTTCTCATGTGTGGTTAATAATAGGTACTTGATACGAAAAGTTGACTTGGAGATCAAGTCTCAAGTGAACAAAGAATTCACAGAGAACACCATGGGCTCACCTGTGGGCGGAAACGGAAAATATCCGATTCCTGCGTTTTGCTCCTTCCGGGTTCCATCCTCGAACGTCTCTTCCCACAAGGGTGAGAGACCCTGAAAGGTCTGGTAAAGCTCGGCCATGGCATGACGGGGGCCCTCGATGCAGATTTCAATCTTCATTTCTGGAGACCATCCCCTGTATCCAACTGCCTCGTTTCTGGACGCCCGCGCCCCGCTTCCGCGGACACGGGTTTCGCGGGATTGCCGTTGAAGCGAATGACATGCCTTCTGGAGGAGAATTCATATGATCAATCTATCCCGCTATCTTAAGACGCCCTGTCATAAATACAATGACATACGGTCCTTTCAAATACTGTGCCATTACGAGGAGCAAAGTGACGAAGTAATCTCGTCCGAAAACCAGGGAGATTGCTTCGTCGTCCCCCGAGACAGTCGGAGGACTCCTTGCAATGGCACGGTAATAACGTGTAGTTTAAGAAACCAAGTCCTGCCGCAGACGCAAAATTCCACCATTTTCTTCTTGAAGAGAGATGAGGAATTAAACTATAAGATGATTTTACAGTCAATGATGATTAATTGCAAGTAACCGTTATTCCTTAAGGATTCAAAAGACTCATAGAGAAAAGGGAAGCTGATGAAGATCGCTATTAGCGGTAAAGGCGGGGTTGGCAAAACCACCTTTGCCTCCTTTTTGATTCGTGCCTTTGCCGACAAGGGTAAGAAAGTATTGGCCATTGATGCCGACCCTGATGCGAACCTGGCCCAGGCCCTAGGCGTCAAAGGAAGTTCTGACATTGTGCCTATCTCTGATATGAAGGCGCTGATTGAGGAGCGAACAGAGGCTAAAGTAGGCTCCATGGGTTCTTTTTTCAAACTCAATCCTAAGGTGGATGATTTGCCGGATAAATTGTCCATTAAGCTCAATGGCATAAAGCTGATGGTTCTCGGCGGCGTAAAAAAAGGGGGGGCAGGGTGCATATGCCCTGAGAGCACCCTCTTAAAGAACCTGGTTCGACATATTGTCCTGGCCCGTGACGAAGTCATCGTTTTGGATATGGAGGCTGGGCTGGAGCACCTGGGCAGAGGAACGGCCATGGCCGTAGACAGGCTGATCGTGGTGGTGGAGCCCGGGAGGCGCAGCATTGAAACAGCCCATCACATCCATCACCTCGCTGATGACATTGGCCTGAAGAAATTGAGCCTTGTGGGTAACAAAGTACGATCCGAAAAGGACAAAGAATTTCTGCAAGCCCACATGCCCGATTTTCAATTCCTCGGATTTATTCCCTTTGGCAGCGAGATCATTGAGGCGGATCTGGAAGGGTTGCCGCCCTTTGAAAAAGATCCGGAGGGTCTAAGGGTTGTCAAAGAGATGCTTCAAAAACTGGCATAAATCCGGTCAAAAATTTACAATAGGGAAAGGAGATCTGTTTATGGGAAAGAGGATTCATAATTTCAATGCCGGTCCCGCGGCATTACCACTTCCTGTCCTGGAGGAGATCAAAGCGGAGTTTCTCGACTTTAAAGGTTCCGGGATGTCCATTGTAGAGATAAGCCACCGGTCCAACTGGTTCGACGATGTCATCAACGATGCGGTGGCCAGGACCAAAAGACTCTTGGATCTGGGCGATAATTTCTATGTCCTGTTTGTCCAGGGAGGTGCCAGCCTACAGTTTTGTATGATTCCGATGAATCTTGCGCTTCCGGGAAAACCGGCCGACTATATCAACACCGGGACCTGGTCAGCAAAAGCGATCAAGGAGGCTGAGATCCAGGGAAAGGATGTACGGGTCATCGCCTCTTCAGAGGACCAGAACTTCTCCTATATCCCGAAGGATTTTCAGATTGACCGGGATACGTCCTATCTTCACTTCACCTCCAACAATACCATAAAGGGTACCCAATGGGCAAAATTCCCGGATGCTGGCAATGTCCCCCTCATCAGCGACATGTCCTCGGATTTTCTGAGCCGCCCCTTCGACGCCAACCCTTTTGGACTGATCTATGCGGGGGCCCAGAAAAACATCGGCCCTGCCGGCACAGCTCTGGTGATTATTCGTGAGGACATGCTGGAGAGGGTACCCAAGGATCTACCTACCATGCTGAAATACACCACTTTCTCAGAAAAGAACTCCTTGTTCAACACGCCTGCCTGCTTTGTTATCTACACCATTGACCTCGTCCTGAAGTGGCTTGAGGAAACCATCGGCGGGCTTGAAGAAATGGCGCGTATCAACAAAGAAAAGGGGAAGATCATTTATGATTTCATAGACCGGTCTGAGTTTTACCGAGGCACGACTGCCGAAGACAGTCGATCCCTGATGAACGTCACCTTCAGACTACCTACCGAGGAGCTTGAGGCCAGATTTGTGGCCGAAGCCTTGAAAGAGGGGCTCGGGGGCCTCAAGGGGCATCGTTCCGTGGGAGGATGCCGCGCATCTATTTACAACGCTACGGGTGTCGATGCCGTCAAATCGCTTGTCGAGTTCATGGCCGAGTTTGAAAAAAGAGAGGGCTGACTTTGAAAAGGACCAGGATCGCTGAAGCACTCGCATCAGAAGATATCGGCGCTGAAATCACGGTGATGGGCTGGGTGAGGACCAAACGTGAATCCAAAGGAGGATTTGCCTTCATTGAACTCAACGACGGCTCCTCTCTAAGCAGTCTTCAAATCGTTGCCGATGAAAAGCTGCCCAACTATACAGAGGACGTGCTCAAGTTGCAGACCGGTTGTGCGATTCGTGCCAAAGGAACTCTCGTCGCTTCGCCAGCAAAGGGTCAAAAGGTGGAGCTTCAGGCTGAGGAGATCGAACTCCTTGGTTGGGCGGACCCCGATGTCTACCCTTTACAAAAAAAGCGGCATTCTTTTGAATTCCTAAGAACCATCGCCCATCTGAGACCCAGGACCAATACCTTTGGTGCCGTAGCCAGGGTCAGGAATGCCATGAGCCTGGCTATCCATACCTTTTTTCAAGAGAGGGGCTTTATCTACATTCATACCCCCATCATCACGGGGAGCGACTGTGAAGGGGCCGGCGAAATGTTCAGGGTGACGGCCTTCGATCTCGGACAAGTTCCCAAAAAAGACGGCCAAGTTGATTATGGGCAGGACTTCTTCGACAACCCGGCCAATTTGACCGTGAGCGGTCAGCTGGAGGCGGAGGTTTATGCCCTTGCCATGGGCGATGTATATACTTTTGGACCCACGTTCCGCGCGGAAAATTCGAATACATCCAGACACCTTGCTGAATTCTGGATGATTGAGCCGGAGATGGCCTTCTGTGACTTGGACGGTGCGGTCGAACTCGCCGTGGAATTTCTGAAATACCTCTTTGGCTATGTCCTTGAAAACTGCCAGGAGGACAT
>JASFTV010000372.1:0-3755 GCA_050050615.1 Desulfobacteraceae bacterium | reverse complement strand
AAACGTATCTAAACACAGTCTTACACCTCTATTCCATTATTCCAATCCCTATTCTTCTCTTCTACCGTACACTTCTCTGGGGCGGACGCCGTCTGATGGGCCCACGATACCGTTTTTCTCCATGGCCTCGATCATGCGAGCCGCGCGGTTATAGCCCACCCTCAGCTTCCGCTGGACCATGGAGATGGAGGCTTGGCCGGTTTGAACAACGAGGTCTACAGCTTTTTCGTATTTCTCGTCAAGCTCTATTTCCTCATCATCCGGCTCCTCATCCTGTGCAACCTCGGACAACACGGTGGAATCATAATCCGGCTTCATCTGCCCTCTTAAGAAGTCTGTCACCCTTTTGACCTCTTCTTCACTTATATAGGCACCATGAATCCTCATAATTCGACCTACTCCGGGAGGCAGGAAGAGCATGTCTCCTTCTCCAAGGAGATTCTCGGCCCCGATGGAATCAAGAATGGTCCGGGAGTCGACCCTTGATGAGACCTGAAAGGAAATACGGGCTGGAAAATTAGCCTTGATAATGCCGGTGAGGACATCTACGGACGGTCTCTGTGTAGCGATGATGAGGTGGATGCCGGCAGCCCTTGCCATCTGGGCTAAACGGGTGATCGCTTCTTCAACTTCCCTGGAGGAAGTCATCATGAGGTCGGCGAGTTCGTCAATGACAAGGATGATATAAGGAAGGCTTTTATCCGCGTCTCCAGACGGGCCCCCGATCTCCGCTTTTTTGTCCTTTAGCATTTTGCGGTTGTAGGCTTCAATATTCCTGACGCCCCTGTCCGATAGAAGTGTGTAACGCCTTTCCATTTCTGAGACAGCCCACCGAAGGGCTTTTGTAGCCTCCTTTGGCTGAGTGACAACCGGATGAAGCAGATGCGGAATATCCGTGTAAATAGACAGCTCAATCCTCTTAGGGTCGATCATTAAGAACCTGACCATGTCGGGCGATGCTTTGAAAAGGAGGCTGTTGATCATCGCATTCAAGGAAACGCTCTTTCCTGTCCCGGTGGCCCCTGCTACCAGCAGATGAGGCATTCTGGTCAGGTCTGCAATGACCGGGGCACCGGTAATATCTTTGCCCAAAGCAATGGTCAACTTGTACGTGGAATTCTTGAAAGCTATGGAGGAGAGTATCTCTTCGAGGTAGACGAGGCTTCTTTGATTGTTAGGGATTTCAATTCCGATGGCCGCTTTTCCAGGGATGGGGGCTATGATTCGGACGCTGGGCGCCCTGAGTGCGAGGGCGAGATCATCGGAGAGGCCTGCGACCTTGCTGATTTTGATCCCGGGTGCGGGTTTGAACTCATACATGGTAATAACAGGGCCGGGCAGAATCTCGATCACCTCACCGTCCACACCAAAGTCGGCTAGTTTTCTCTCGAGACGTCTGGCATTCATCTCCAGACTTTCTTTCTGAATTTCCACACCCTTATCTTCAGGCGTCTTATTGAGAGAGTCGAGGGACGGAAGCTTGAATTCTCCAGCCACATTCATGAACGAGAAAGACTCCTGTTCCGGTTTCTTCAGGGGTTCCACTCTAGGTTCAACAATGGTGACCTTTCGCTTGGGTTTTACCCTCTCCTGTTCAATATTTTCTTGTCTGACCCTTCTCTTTCTTCTTCTCTCTTTACGCTTTCTGAAGAATTCCCTGAATCGCCTTAGGACGCCGGCGAACCACAGAGCGATTCTCGAAAAGAGCCAGCCGAAGGAGAGGTTGGTGCAAACCATCAGGGAAATGATAAATATGGCCAGAAGGAGCACATAGGCCCCAAAGTAATTGAGAAATCCTTTCATGAAATTGGAAACATAGTACCCAACAAGCCCACCGCTTAATACTTTCCCTCCTCGATACATGACCTCATGGGGGAGCTGTAGATTGAGGATCCCGGAGAAGGAGATGACCAGACAAAGGATAGCGAAGATGCTTTTTGCCGGAGATGCAAGTGCATGTCCTTGGAGGGAAAAGATAGAGCTGGTAAGAAAAATAACTATCAGCCAGAAGGATGAAAAGCCGAGAATGAGGAAGACCCAACCTGAGAGGTGGGCCCCTACGGTTCCGAAAAGGTTATGAGCTTTCCCCAGATGGTCCGTTTTGATCCCAAAGACTGGATCAGCAGGGTGGTAGGAAAAAAGGCTCACACCCAGAATAATGGCGATGAGCAAAAAGATGAGGCCCTTTATCTCTTTGCTCATAGGTCCCATCTGCTGTTTGTTCTTCTCCTTTGATTTCTTGCTCATACGATTTCGTCACGCATTTTTGTTAAATTTGAATTCCCCGCTGCTTGTCGGAACGAAGTGGACTTGCCTGCGGCAGGCAGGGATCCCGTGTCAGCGGGGCACCGGGATGAATTCAAATTAGAAGTTAAGATCCTTTTTAAGGCGAAAGTGCGGCGCTGAAGCCCTTAAGGGCTGAAGCAAAAATTTCGAAATACCCTATAGCTTGCTAACGGATAGAAATTTTAGCCTTTCGCCATGGGAGCTATAACGTCGCGTTACATTAAATCTTGTAACGATTTTGTTAACAGGGGCTTTGATTATAATAACTGTACTTTAAGTGGATCAACCATATTTAGCATTTCACACAGGTATAATGATCGGCAGGATAAGCGGACGGCGCTCGATAATATCGTAAAAGAATCGTTTCAGATTTCTTTTTATCTCTGGCCCCACCTCTCCCCAATCAATATGGGATGGATTTTCAATTTCGTCAAATACTTCCAAAACAACGCACTTGGCCTCTTCAAGAATGAATCCACCTTGGTCTTCAAACACGAAGCCCCTGGAAACGACATCAGGACCGTAAATGATTTCGCCCGTTTGTTCGTCAATAGCTAAGAGAACGATGACAATCCCATCTCCCGAAAGCCTTCTTCGGTCCCTCAGGACCAGATCACCCACATCACCCACGCCTTTTCCGTCCACCAGTATTCTTCCTATGTGAACTTTTTCGCCGATCGTAACTTTCCCGTTTTCAAAATTGATGCTGGATCCATTCTCTGCAAGAATGAGCCGTTCCGGCGGTAGGCCCGTTTCCATGGCTAGTTGGAGGTGTTTTACCAGATGTCTGTATTCACCATGTATGGGGATGAAATATTTGGGTTTAACCAGATTGAGCATCAGCTTGAGTTCTTCTTTGTAGGCGTGGCCAGAGGAGTGGATGTCGGATACCTTTTCATAGACGACCTCTGCGCCCATGCGATAGAAGTTGTTGATGATGCTGGTGATGGCCTTCTCATTACCAGGAATGAAGCGCGAAGAAAGTATGATCGTATCTCCCTTTCTTATTTTTATGCTCTTATGCGTATTTCGAGCAATCCGGGAAAGGGATGACATCGGCTCGCCCTGGCTGCCAGTGGTAATCATCACGACCTTATCATCTGGCAACAGGTCGATCGTGGATTCACTGATTTCAGCATGCGCTGGTACATCCAAGAACCCCTCTTTTTTGGCTAATCTCACATTCGTCTTCATGCTTTTTCCGCTGAAGTGCACTTTCCGTCCGCGTTTCAACGCCAGGTTTACAACTTGCTGAATTCGGGTGATATTGGAGGCAAATACACCTACGATCAGTCTGCCTTTGGAAGATTCGAACAGGCTCTCCAAAGTCCTCGTCACCTCTTTTTCGCTGAGGGTAAACCCTTCCTTTTCAACATTGGTGGAGTCTGAAAGAAGGGCGAGAACACCTCGCTCACCGTAGTGAGCACACCTGACAAGATCTGTGGACTGACCATTAACAGGGGTTTGAT
>JASFTV010000371.1:0-3764 GCA_050050615.1 Desulfobacteraceae bacterium | reverse complement strand
TTCGTAGCTCTCTTTTTCTCCTTGGAGTGAGCCTTTCTCTCAAGGTCCTCAATTCTTTCATCAACAAGCGATCTGACAGCCTTTAGAAATTCCACGCGGGAACGATCGAGATGCACAAAGAATTTGGATCTTCTACCGGAGACCTTTTCAAGCTCCGAAAAGAACTTGCCCACAGGGCACATAACCGTCTCATGTTCGATCTTCTTCTTAGCCATGGTCCCCTCCTACAAAAAAGACATACAAGTCCTCACCCTCCAGTTTGGCCTTCAAAGATTTAGAGGCCGCCACGTGCTTGGGAAGGGGGATATATCTCTTAAAACCACCCACTCGGATAACCAATTCGTCAGATATTTTGTTGAGTTCAACATTCTCCTTAGTCACAAAGGGCAGCTTTATCCTCAACTGGTATTCGCCGTTCTCTTTAGTCAGCTTGTAAGGCTCCCCGTCGAAAAAGCGTTCCAGGGGATTCGTCCTCCCGTATATCTGTTCAGCCAAAGTCTTGAGGCGCTCAAACCCGAGAACTTCGCCCTTAAAAAGATGGACAGGGAATATAGGTATGGGGCTGAAATATTCTTCAGCTTTCTCTATGTGTTTCTTTTGGCTTTCCCTCCAATGCTGAAAATAGCCATCATTCACATCATCCGGTAGAACGCGGTTCATAATGATGCCGTCCACATGCATTCGGTAGAGACAGAAATACATGAAGGCCCTTTGCGTTTCTTTTAGAACCACCTTTTCTGGATTGGTGATGAGGCGAACAGTGGTTGTTTTTGGGTCCACTAAGATCTGATCGACCCCATCCAACCGCTGAAAGAGATGTTCAATCGCATCAAAGTACTCTTCACCAGGGATGGGTACGTCGTACACCCGCTTGGCCACAGGCCCGACATATTTGGCAAGAGCCTTTTCCATTTTGAATATCTTCTTTATGTACCATTCCAGGGCTGTGGGAATGCTGATAAATCTAATGGATTCCCCGGTGGGGGCGCAGTCCAGGATAATCACGTCAAAATCTTTTCCCTTGGCATAGCGGTTGATATAAAGAAGGAGACTGACCTCCTCCATTCCTGGCAAAATTGCGAGTTCCTCAGCGAGAATTTCATCCAGCCCGGTAGTGCTGAGCAATAGGGAAAGGTACTTATGGATATCTCTCCAGTTTCTATCAATCTCTTCATGGATGTCCAGTTCCTGAATCCACAAGTTCTTATGCACTTGGACCGGCCTGCCTTTGTTTTGATCCAGCAGATCTCTCTCTAGGTCAAAAATATCACAGAGACTGTGGGCCACGTCGAGGGACATCACTACGGTCCGGTATCCCATTTCAGCCGTTCTTATGCCTGTGGCAGCGGCAACACTGGTTTTGCCGACGCCCCCCTTTCCTGCAAAAAAAATGATCCGCAATGGAAGCTCCTGAAAAATCAGCTCATATTGGTAAGCATCAGTATCATTTGTTGTCCACTATGGTAGCACGAAACCGGAAATTTTAAAACTACCGCTTTTTTCGGAACGGGCATGCATAGAGGCCGGGAAATGGATTCTGGGAGGCGCAAATGGTGATCAATCTTCTTGCGAAGGGATTCGAGATAAATGATTGGGGCGATTAGCCTCTCTTCTCAATTCAGCCAGGATTTCCTTGATCTCTGCCTCATAGGAGGCCGGTGCGCTGACAAATCCCCACCCTTTTTGTGTCTGGAAAAGGCCATCATAGGCTGTGTCATAGTAAGATCTCATAAGATGTGGAATGCGCCGCTCCGCGAGGATGGAGTCCAAAAGCTGGGCCTCAATTTCGTTCTCCAGAATAGCCGCCTTTACATATTCTTCCATGACTAACCTCTCTTCTCACGAGGGATTTTTCATGAATCTATTCATACACCAAAGAAACGAGATAGGCAATTGCGGCTTGTACAAGGGCGTTTGGTCTTGCTCTTCGAGAACGGATAATTGCATTTACTTTCTTTTTTTTGGTGTGGTAAGATACAAAAATTGTGCATGTCCGGTCGCCCTGAATGTTGTGAGCCTGATCGGTCATGGACGTGCGAGGACCTGATCACACGGGTGTACACGGTTCACCCTGTGACCAAGCAGGCGTCACAAAAAAGAAAGGAGGTCGGGAAATGGCGGTAAAGATCATCATCAAAAGAAAGATTCCCAAGGAAAAGGAAGCTCAATTATTGCCTCTTCTGCTAGAGCTTAGGTCGAAAGCGACAACCCAACCTGGCTACATTTCCGGTGAGACGCTGAGAAACGTGGATGACCCCGAGGATTTCGTTGTCATTAGTACGTGGCAGTCCGTTGACGTCTGGAAGGCCTGGGAAGCCAGCAAAGGCAGGGCAGAGATCCAAGATAAAATCGATGCCTTGCTGGGTGAGAAAACCGCATACGGTGTCTATTTCTACGGCTAGTTGCGAAAAGTGGTGCCATTTCGAGGAGGTAGGCAGAGCTCATTCACTCATAGATTGTTAATCTAAGCATCCCCTAGAAACTGAAAGAATTCTTCAAGACAAGGGCGTGGATGAGACAATCATTCATGCCTTTAAAATGCATAGGGCATTGCCGATGTGCTGGGTTTGTGAGCCCATTTTTTCTAGCGAGTCTACCAATATCCTAAATAAACCCCCTGCCAAGTTTGATCACCAACCTATAGAACCCTGTCCCAATTCTTCGAATCATCAATCCCTTATGGTTGAGGGCATTATGGTGCCCAACAGAGGGTATCATCACCTTTTGGTGGAACCAATGCCAAGATGCAAAAAAAAGATATGGTGCGAAACTCAAACAGGTATGGTATAGGTCAAAAATTGGGAAATTCCAGCCCCAAATTAAGAAAGCCCGCAAAATCTGGAGTAAAAGGTGACCACAGCTTTTGTCGACGGCCCTGTGTTTGTCGGTGACGGGCGAGTTCTGGAGCGCGCAACCGTGCTGGTAGAGGGTGAGAGAATCGTGAAGGTATCCGAAGGGAATGTTACGATTCCCGAGGATGCCCGCAAGATAAGTCTGGCCGGACGCTTTCTCTTACCGGGATTCATAGATTGTCACGTCCACCTTTGTCTGGACGGGAGCCCTGATCCCATCGCCTCCTTGAGTAGCGAGTCGGTCCCGATGATTACGCTCAAGGCGGCCTGCTTTGCATGGCAGACCCTGATGGCCGGTGTCACATGCGTTCGGGATATGGGAGGAAAGGAGGAGATCGACCTTGTCCTGAGAGATGCTATTCGTGCTGGGTTGATTTCGGGCCCCAGGATGCTGGCGAGCCGTCAGATGATCTGCATGACCGGGGGGCACGGCTGGCCAGTGGGCAGAGAAGCGGATGGACCGGACGATGTGAGAAAAGCGGCCCGAGAACAGATCAAAAGAGGCGCGGATGTGGTGAAGCTTATGGCGACCGGTGGCGTTATGACACCGGGGGTAGAACCGGGCGCTGTGCAGCTCACCGAGGAGGAACTTCGAGCCGGGATCGAGGAAGCCCACAAGGCGGGGAGAAAGACAGCTACCCACGCCATGGGGACCCAAGGCATTCTCAATGCCCTTCATGCAGGGATTGACAGCATTGAACACGGCGTCTTTCTGGACGAGGAGACCATCTCATGGATGACGAAAAGGGATGTAGCCCTTGTTCCTACCCTCTCGGCGCAGCATCACATAGAAAGGAAGGGCCTCACATCCGGGATCCCTGCCTTCGCGGTGGAGAAAACCCAACGTGTCAAACCCCATCACCTTGAGAGTATCCGGATGGCAAGGAAGGCGGGTGTTCAGATCGCTATGGG
>JASFTV010000370.1:0-3767 GCA_050050615.1 Desulfobacteraceae bacterium | reverse complement strand
GATCCTGAGAAATATATCCTCGAGCATTGTGATCATTTTGCCATGGATGACGTGTTGCTCAGAGGAGATCTCATGACCTTTGATAAGCCGGAGGTTGTCAAAGACCTTCTCCAAGGGGCGGATATAAGGTACGACCGCCTTGACATCACCGCCTATGACAGGGTTATTGACGCTACCGGGATCTCCCGCGCCTGGCTGCCGCCCATCAAGAAAGACATCCTTCTGCCGTGCGTGCAGCGCCGCGTCCAAACCGATGAGACGCTCGAGAACCGAATAAAGTTCGGGGGGATAGGCTACGCCTGGTGTTTTCCGCTCGCCGATCATGGATATCACATTGGTTACGGAAGTCTTGCCGGAGATCCCAATTGCGCTCTGAGGAAGCTTGGCTGGCTCCCAGACAAACCGAATTGGAATGTTCTTTGCAGCTGCAAAGGCAAGATACGCCTAACTGGGCCTCATGACTCTCTGCCGTTCGTCGCTGACGGCGTCTGGGGTGTCGGAGAAGCCATCGGTTGTGTCGCCCCGCTCGCTGGAGACGGGGTCGTTTCCGGCATGAAAAGCGTAAAGATCATCCTGGAGCATTGGGATGATCCAGAAGGATATACAAAAACCATCCTCAAAGAGTTCGAGTGGATGAAGAAGGAACGCGCAGTCATCGACAAGCTTCTGGCCGGCGATCATCTTCGTATCAAGGATGCGTGGGTCCTTAAGAAGAACGCAAGAAGAATGGCCATGCAGATAGATATTAAAGACGCCTTTGTCCTGTTGAAGAGCCTGAGATGACGTTAGAGAGCTTCGGAGTAATGGAGTATTGGAGTGATGGAGTGATGGGCAAATGCAGTAACGAGGGGATAAGGTCACGTCTCCCTCCGACCAAGATGGGTCGATTTGTGGGAGTCGCCCTGTTGGGTTTTTCTATGTCGATGAACTTTGGAGACCTTCGATGAGTACTCATCCAGGTGTCGAGCTCGCTCACAGGTTCTTTTCGGGCACCGGCACGACTTACGATCACATCGTCCATGTGTGCACCATTGGGTTGGACCTCTGGTGGAAGAAAAGGATTCTGGAAAAGATCCCCCAAAACCCATTGCGAATCATTGACCAGGCTTGTGGGACCGGCATCCTGACGTTCAAAATCGCTCAAAGGTTCCCGCGTTGCCATGTCACAGGGGTTGAACTGCGAGACGAATACCTCAACATCGCCAGACAAAAAGCGATGGCCTTGAAATTAAGCCATGTGGAATTCCTCCTGGGCAGAGCTGAAGATACTGTCTTGGATGAGAGGGTCGATTGCATCACCTCTTCTTATCTGGCTAAATATGCGGAGTTAGCCACCTTGGTGGAGAACGCCGGAAAGATGCTAAGGCCCGGGGGTTTGCTTATCATGCATGATTTTACATATCCCTCAGGCCGGATTTTTCCCCGGATCTGGGAGTTCTATTTCAGGATTTTGCAGACCGCGGGAGCATGGAAATACCCCCAGTGGAGAACGGCCTTCTATGAGTTGCCGGAGTTGCTTCATAACACGGCGTGGGTTACGGAGCTTTTCAGGGCCATGCGGGAAAACGACTTTACAGATATCCAAACAGAAAGCCTTACCCTGGGTACCTCTATGATTGTCTCAGGCATCAAGAAGGTATAGCGTTTCCCCTTCCCCTTGCCACCCCTCCCGCCAGGGGCGGGAGGGGTTGGGATTTGTCGATCCTCAGGTTTGGCTGAACATCTTGATCAGGTCCCAAGGGGCCCTTCGCACGAGCTCCCCATACTTATTGCCTGGGAAAATTTCTTCAATCTCAGATACAGCCGAGTTCAACCGACGTTCTATTTCTTTTTCCATAAAGCTCAGAGCTTCCTGAAAAGATTCTCTTAACAGGCCTTGCACATGCGAGTATTCTGTCTCTAAGGCCGGCAAGACGGACGGCCGTGCCTCCTTGATGAAATAGAGAAATGCAGGGGCGAGAAAGGCCATCTGTTTGGAATGGATGGATCGGGTTGAAAGATGGTGCTGCACTTCCTTCAGGTCGTCCGCTATCTGGTACGCCTCACCGATGAATGACCCATAGCGGTACCATCTTTCCCTGAGATCATCATCCGCTCTGGCTGCAATTGCACCCATCTGACAAGCGGCACCGAAAAGGATACCCGTTTTCAGATGAATAATTTTTTCATACAAGCTCCCATCCACTTTACCCGATTGGATCTCCCTGGCAAGGTCCATGGGTTCAAGAGGTTCCTGGAAGGCCCCTTTTGAGACTTGGGCGATGGCATGAGAGACCACCAATCCGTCCTCTCTGCTCAGGTCATTCATCCTTTTGATGGCGGTCGCAAATATGATGTCTCCGAGGAGAACAGCCCTTCGCGCCCCTTCCAGTGTCCAGGCTGCCGGCCTGCTGCGCCTCACCCTGTCCTGATCCACAAAGTCATCGTGAATCAGCGTGGCACCGTGGATGAGCTCCACGGCGACGGCCCTTGGGATAGCCGATCCCAGGTTCCCCCCCAGAGTGGTACTGACCATGCAGAGCAGGCACCCTCGGATCATTTTACCTCCCTCCAGGGTGGCGCTTAGAGAGGCGTAGTCACTCACGGCCACATCCTTGAACAGAAGGGACAGCTCTCTCTTGAACGCTTCATCCAGATGAGGGATAACACTTTCGCAAAAGTCCTGAAAGCGCTTAAACATCAGCATATCTCCGCCAGTCCAGAAATTACCGGGTTGAATCGGTGGCCTGCCCGCCACCTGTCCGCCGCAATGCTATGGAAGGCGGGCAGGCCGTGTGGCATGACGGCCATTCAACGCATCATCCGCCAGATCAACAATCCAACGGCCAGCAGGATCACCCCGAGACTGATGCTTTTGAGGATGGCTTCGTACCTCCCCATGACAAGCGTTTCCTCATCTCGAAGCAGGTGGGAGCGTTTCTTGAGATCCTTATAAGGACGCGAGGCCTTAATTTCAACCACGCTGAAAAACGCCATGGACAATGATAAAACCAATGCGTCTAACGAAACGCTGTTGGTTTGTATCATATAACCTGCCAAGACAGGCAAAAATCCCCAAGAAAAGGCAAACCATCTGTCTGTATGGAATGTTCCTTTAAACCATTCCAGATTGTAGGCGAAAACAAAAAAGCCTTCCAAAACCGCCACAACCCAGAGCCAGGGCACGTAGCGTACCATGTAATAGATGGCAATGAGATATGCCATCACGAGGGAGATGATAGCCATGAGCCATAATTGCCGCCTTGTAAAAACATCCCCCCAGGGCTTCCCGCCCTTGCTCCCCAGCGCATCCAACGCGTGGGCCGCAATGCCCAAGCCGAGAAAATAGACCACGGCAATGGCGCCGACCCTGCCCCAGTAAATCCGGTCGGCAAGCATCGAGCCCATGACACAAAACGCGAGCACCATCGCCGTGTAAGGGAGAAACAGCAAACCGACCATGATTCTGAACTTCGCGGGACCAAATTTCGGCACGAACCACTCTGAACTTCGACCGGTGACCTCCACTTCCTTCGTCATCGCTCTTCACTCCCTTTCCAGCTCAAATGCGCTGTCCGGAACGCCTACGTTCAGCTCATAGTCTCTTACCCCGGCGTAGATGTCCTCCATTTTTCCTAGAAGGCTCTCGGCATCCAAGGCTATCACAAAACGGGGAGACATGGGGATGAAACAGATCGGTGATAACGTTGGCCATGGAGTTTTCATACGGCCAAACGGTCCCCAATTTGCCTGGTTGTCGCATTCTTGTCTTTTTTTGGTTCTCAAAG
>JASFTV010000369.1:0-3775 GCA_050050615.1 Desulfobacteraceae bacterium | reverse complement strand
TTTAGAGCCTACTAGACTGAGTACCCAATTGTTTACAGAGCGAAAACTTTGTTGTGCCTGTAAGGGTCATGAAGTCCTTTCTGATGGGACTGTCGGCCCGTAGCGGGTTCAGCAGAGCCGGAGGGCTTCGTCATTTCATGGCGTTACGGAATGGGGGAGCCCCTGGGAATCGTCCCTCTTTCGCCAGTCTTACTTCCAGGTCACACTGGAGGCACCTGTTTGCCTCTTTTGTCGCCTCCTCGTCATTGAAGCAGAGATCGACCTCAACAAATCCGGCATGCCTTTCTGAAACCGGCACGGTGGGTGTTTCAGCCCTTGTAAGATCAGCAAATCCCCTTTCCCTGATACCCGTGTAGGACTGGGTATCCGGTCTTTCGGCCAGGGTTTCGTTTATGATCCACTCTCCTCCTAAGCGCTTGTCAATGGCGCTTGCCGCCCTGCGCCCTGCTGCAATGGCATCTACGATGGTGCCAAAGCCTCTTCCGATATCACCCCCGGCAAAAACGCCGGGCATTCCGGTCTCTTGGGTTTCGGGGTCGATCACAATCAGGCCGCCTTCGCACCGGATCTGCCCCTGGTCTGAAATGAAAGAGAGGTCTGCAGCCTGACCTATGGCCAGGATTACCTGGTCAGCCTCAACGGTCTCCTTCGCTTCACCAAAGGCAGGGCAGAAGTTCCCTGCATCGTCAAAGACCGATGTACACGTGACAAGCTCTATAGCCCTGAGACTCCCGTTCTTGCCGATGATTCGGTGAGGACCCCAGGAGGGCAGCAGCTTGACCCCCTCCTCCAGGGCTTGCTCGATCTCCCACGGACTGGCAGGCATTTCCTCCCTGCTTTCCAGGCAGGCCATGGTGACCTCCTTTGCCCCAACTCTCAAGGCAGTAAGAGCCACGTCCACCGCCACATTGCCACCCCCTACGACAAGAACCCTGTCTTTGAGCTGTATCTCCTTCCCCTCGCTGACCTCCGACAAGAAATCCACCCCCCAGAAGACATCCTCTAGATCAGCCCCGTCAAGATCTATCTTTCTGCTCTCCTGAAGCCCCGTTGCTACGAAAATGGCCTCAAAACCTTCTGCTTTTAATTGGTCGAGATCAAAATCCCTGCCCAGCTTCTTGTCCCTTTCAAGCTTCATGCCGACACTCAGAACCTGGTTGATCTCTTTATCCAGGACCGCTTCCGGCAGCCTGTAGTAGGGGATGCCATACCGCATCATTCCGCCGGCTTTTGATCTCGCTTCAAAAACCGTGACCTCATGGCCCATTTTTCTCAGATAAAAAGCGGCTGTTAACCCTGCAGGTCCCGCGCCTATAACGGCGACCTTATGACCCGTGCTCTCTTTGACCCTGCAGGCCGCCTCAAACAGCCCGTCCGCCTTCTCCGCCGCATACCTTTTGAGAGCGCAGATGGCAATCGGCTGATTGACCTCCCCTCTTCGACACGCACTTTCGCAAGGGCGCATGCAGACCCTTCCCAGGATGCCAGGAAAAGGAACCTTCTCCAGAATCAGCTTGTAGGCCTCATCGGGTTTGCCCTGGGCAATGAGCCTCACGTATCCCGGTATATCGATTCCGGCAGGGCAGGCAGCAGCACACGGCGGGGTTTCATCCGGCACGAACTCTTCAGGCGTCATAGCGCGCAGAGGCCGTATGATGTCAAGGATCGCTATCCCGTTTGGACACACGGACTCACACCGGCCACACGTGGTGCAATGCCATGGAAACGGGCTGCCAGCCATGTCCTCAATCAGGTCAAGCTCGATGTGTCTTACAATGCGCCGGATATTGAAATTATGGTTACCGGTAATCGGGCATGCGGAACTACAGCATCCGCATTGCTCACAAGTCCTGAACATACTCACATCACCAAACTTATCTGCCAATGCTGTATTTGCGTCCATCTCCTTAAACCCCTTGTGCAAGGTCGAGTCGTTTTACCATGTCTTTCATGGTGTTTGCGAATTTTGGCCCATCCGCTGCCGAGCACCAAACATTCCACAGCTTCTCCGGATCATATCCCTTTTTCGTGATGATTTTCTTCGCCCGTTTGACCCTGGTTTCGCAGGCGTAGTTTCCTGATATGTAGTGACATGTTGGGAACTCACACCCGGCAACCAACACCCCAGCTGCGCCCAGCTCAAAGGCACGCTCGATCAGTTTGATGGGTACCCGGGCTGAACACATGACGCGTATGAGTCGCGCATTGGGTGGATACTGGAGCCGGCTAACACCTGCCATATCCACGCCGCCCAAAGCACACCAGTGACATACAAATCCAAGAATCTTCTCTTCCCCCTTCTCCTCCAGGGCCGCTTCCACTTGAGCAGCGAGTTGTTCGTCCGAATAGTGGACAACAGTGATACACTCCTTTGGGCAATCTGCTGCACACAGACCGCAACCTTTGCAAAGCGCTTTGACCACCTCGGGTTCTTTGTTCTCATTAACCTGTATAGCGCTATATGGACATCTCTTCCAGCAGATGCTGCAGCTATTGCAATCGGTGAGATCGATGTCCGCTACGATCCCTTCGGCCTCGATGTAGCCATTGTTCATCGGGATAGAGGCTCTCATAGCCGCACCGATACCCTCTTCACTCGTCTCTTTCAGGGTTTTCGGGTTCTTTGCACAACCACAAAGGGCGATGCCGTCCGCAGGAAAATCCAATGGACCCAGTTTGATATGGCGTTCCTGGAAGAATCCTTCCGCATTGCTCGAAACCTTCAGATGTCCCTTGATCGCTTCAATGGTTTCATCCCCCCCAAAACCGACCGTAAGCACAAGAAGATCCGCTGGAAGCGTAAACTCTCTCCCGATCAGAATGTCGTACACCTTTATATTCAAGTTCCCGTTCTCTTTTGTGACATCCGGATACCTGTCATCCGGAAACCTTATGAACTTTACGCCTGCCGCTTTGGCGGCATCCAAATGAAAATGCTCTTCCTTCACCATGCTCAAATCTCTATAGAGAACATAGACGTTTGTCTCCTCGTCGAGCTTTTTCAGCGCAAGCGCATTTTTTACAGACACGGCACAGCCGATATTACAACAGCCCCGTATTTCATTTTTTGATCCCACACAGTTGACGATCACCACATTCTTAGGATTTCCAACTTGGTTGTTTTTCATCAATCCTTCAAGCTGAAGCTGAGTAACCACGCGATGATCACTGCCGTAAAAGAACTCACCTTCCGGCTCTAACTCTCTCATGCCCGTGGCCACAACAATGGTGGATGCATCGAAGCCCTCACTTGTGCCATTGACCTTGACAGTCACCTTGTAGTTCCCTATGTAGCCATTCACTTCTTCTATCTCGGCGTTGGTGTAGACCTTGATATTCGGGTGGGCTTCCACAAGGGCCGCTCGAGCCCTGGCTATATCTTCGGCGGCGAGCAACGCCTCATTATGAGAAATGGTGGAAATCCGGTTCAACAGGCCGCCAAGCTGGGGCGCCTTCTCTACGAGGATCGCTTTGAAACCCTGATTCGCGATGTTGAGAGCGGCTGTCATACCTGCCATCCCCCCACCGATAATCATGCAATCCTTTCCCACAGGAAGCCTGATTTCCTCACCCTCTTCAAGCAGTACTGCCTTGGCCACGCCCATCTTGACGAGGTCCTTGGCCTTTTCCGTCGCCATATCAGGTTCGTTCATATGAACCCAGGAAACCTGTTCCCTGATACTCACAAATTCCAAGAGATAAGGGTTTAATCCGGCCTCCTTGACCGTCTGTTTAAAGAGAGGTTCATGGGTCCTTGCGGTACAGGATGCAATAA
>JASFTV010000368.1:0-3807 GCA_050050615.1 Desulfobacteraceae bacterium | reverse complement strand
CTTTTGCATAGCCCTTGCCGCATTCCCTTCGTTTTTGAAAAGAGACCCCCATGGCTCGCACGAAGCACCGGTTCGTTTTTGGACAAGAATGAAACAATGAATAAATTGGAGATTGACTGTTGAAGGTCCCTTACTTCATTCTCCAATCGTGAATAGTTAATCATCAATTGGGGGATTCCCAGCCCCCCTTTAGAACCCACAATAGGTTCAAGTGCATACCAAAACATTCAGGAAGTACTCATGGTTTTCTCTTCTGTCCGACGCATACCGGATCAGAGTTTTCGGAAACTATCTCTGAGGGCAGAAAAACGGATATCCGTCTTGTATCATGTTCTATGGCTGCTGGTTGAAGATTTCCCCCAAGGCTTGCGGCTATCTGCTGCGCGATGGTCCAATATCCAAATCCTGCTTCAGACTCGGAAGGAGCGAGGGGCTCCAAAGTCCCGAGCCCTGCTACGCTGATCCGTAACCCCTTATCTGATGGTGCTGTGCTCACAATAACCTCACCTTTCTCGCTCACCCGCTCCAACATAGTATGGATTAAGATCGAAACAAGGGAATGAATGTATACAGGGTTACTGCAAAGATTTGGTGATGTTTCATCCGCGTCCAGTCTGAGTGAAACCTTACGCACATCAGCCAGCCGGGTCGAAAAAAGCACGGCTTCCTCAATAACCTCCCTGGGCTCGAAAGTGCAAGGCAGCAGGCCCATCCGTTGAGCAAACCGATTAAGATGCTGGGTCCTCCGGCTGAAAATCTCGAGATGTCTTTCAATGGTCGATAAGAGATCGGCGAGTTTCTTCTTATCCTCTTCAGTCTCTTGATTTGCCTTTTCCAAAAGGTGGGCCAACCTGTCAGCCGACGCTTGAAGCGCCGCCAAATGCCGCGATATTTTACCGGTGAAAGCGGTCAGCATCCTGCCGATAAAGGCCAGCTGCCTCTGGCGCAACACCTCTTCCTTCTCACGCTCCGTCATCGAAGCTACCCTGAATGCTCCAGGTGATTTGAAAGTCCCTATTTCTTGTCCTTGAAAATTTCGCCTGTCGTCTTGAATCCTTTTGCTTCCTTTGCAACCTCCTTCGCGGTATCGAACTCCCCTGCTTCGGCAAATGCCACAGCGGCCATTGTCTTTTCAATCTTGTAACGGTATGCGCCTCGAATCCGATCGGCAAGCGTTTCCACGTCCACGGGCTTATTAAGAAAATCAAAAGCCTTGAGACTCTTGGCCTCCTGCTCACGAGCTTTGGTGCCAAATGCGGTTAAAATCACCACCTGTATGTTGGGATTGGTCTTGCTTAACTGGCGCAACACATTCATCCCGTGCACTTTTGGCATCTCCAGGTCCAGAACTATGACGTCTGGCTCCTGTTTTGCCACGTAGTCCAGGGCTTGCTGTCCGTCATAGACCACATCTGTCCTGATACCGCGCATTCCAAGTCGATTGGAAAGCGTATTCACAAACTCTATCTCATCGTCTACGAGTAGCACCTTCATTTTTTTCATTCGTTTTCCTCCCTGGCGAATGCTACCATACTCCCCTGCCTGCGGCAAGCACTTACCTTTTCCCATCAGCCAGCGGGAAACCCAGAGTAATAAAGCACTTACCGTGATCGGACGCCTCCAAAACCCGAACGCCCAGTTCCTCTATTATTTCCCGATAAAAGCCTTCATCAGCAGGCCCTTCCGTTGCAAATCGGGGGGGATACTGAGGACATGGACTGCTGAGGCAGACCTGAAAAAAGCCCTCCCTGACATCAGCTTTCAGAACGACCCGATGCCCCTCTTCCAGGTCCGACATGAGGCTCTCCGCAACGAACCATATAGCCATCTGAAAACCTATCGGGTCTGTCTCAATCATGGGCGTCATCCCGGATACCCTTGTCTCTAGGCGGATACCTTTCTCCTTGGCCTTTTCCATAAGAGCATCCAGGATTTCCTCCAATGCCTCATTGCCTCTGAGGTCAGACGGAGTCTCTTCCAAGCGGTGCGCAAAACGACCCAGGCGTTGAATCAGACTGGCCCCCTGAACGACTTCTTTTTGGATCGTATTCAGAGCACCTAAGAGCGGGGCCCTATCAAAAGATGGGGCCTGAGGCCGCTTGAATAAACGGCCTGCCCAACCGAACCTTTGCTCTTTTTTCAGCTTCAGGAAATCCACCATCAAACCGGCAGACTCGTTCATGGTGGCCAGGTGGTTCTTGAGATCGTGGGCGAGGTTGACCAAACCCCGGCCCAGGAAATTCAAGTGAGCCATTCTCAAACTGAGGCCGTTATTGTCAACTCGTGCCTTAGAAATTGGAGCTGCCTGCTTTGGTGTTTGCCCTATTCCCTTCTCAATCATATAGCCCTCGCCTCTTCAGCCCCCCTCCCGGGGTCCAGCCAGGTTCCTCTACCGGTTCTCCCAATTCTACAAGGTTCTGGTTGGAGAATGGGCATGGCACCGCCGTTCAATGATGTTTGAATCAAGGTTAAAGATGAACGGGTTGAATATCACCTGGACATTGTCCAGAAAAGCAGACCAAGGTACAAGCCAAGGACATCCCGCCAGTGCCAGGGGGATAAGACGGCAAGAAGTGGGGCGACTCTTTTTGAATACTCTTTGGGCCTTGACACCCTTAGTGAAATTTATTAACAGACGGATGTCAGATAAGTCAAGCAGGTTGTGCGCCCAAAATCCCCCGTCAAATTTAGGCGCCAAGACCGAAATCAGCTGGTTATGCACTATTCCTGATCACCAGCAAGGATCAGATGCAAAGCGTTTGGAGCCATACGCCGCAAGGCCTCCGATCCTGTAGGGCCTACGGCCCGGAGTTTGGAGCGAACGCTCGCCCGCCATGATTCGTGGCGGGCTGGTCCGCCTCCGGCGGGAAGGCAACGCCGCTTGAGCTTTGCGAAATCCCGTCTCGGCGGGGAGATGATGTCTTGCGGTGGATCAGGGGCGCTTCTCAGATATTTAGGGACTTGACCGGGCATAAAGGGAACACGCTGAGGAAAGGAAATCTCTGGTGCTAAAAAGAACTTGTGTGGGTCTGTTCTCCAAATGGGTCATTCTGTTTGTCTTGCTATGGACTAGCCCCGTGATGGCTGCTGGACAAGGAGCAGTGGCCTCCGGCTCGCAGGGCCCTCCTTGGTGGTTTTGGCCGCTGGTCCTCCTGGTTGTCACCTTCGTGATGGGTATATTCGCCGTGCTCGGCGGCGTAGGCGGCGGTGTCCTTTTTGTTCCGATTATCAGCGGCTTTTTCCCATTTCATCTGGATTTTGTAAGGGGCACAGGATTGCTCGTGGCCTTATCAGGGGCCTTGGCGGCGGGCCCCGGCCTTCTCAAGATGAACCTGGCAAGCTTGAGGCTCGCCATTCCTGTGGCCCTCATTGCCTCCACCTGCGCCATCATTGGCGCCATGATTGGCCTGGCCCTGCCCACCAATATTGTCCAGATATCCCTCGGGGCAACTATCATAGGGATCTGCGTGCTCATGATCGTAGCCAAGAAATCAGAACTGCCCGATGTGTCACAAGCAGATAACCTTTCCTCCGCACTCAGAATCTATGGCGTCTACCGGGAGGGGAGTACGGGTCAAATCATTAACTGGAAAATTCACCGGACGCCCTTCGGGCTTGGGTTATTTATTATTATTGGTATTATGGCCGGCATGTTCGGTCTTGGAGCGGGATGGGCGAACGTGCCAGTACTCAATCTCGTTATGGGCGCTCCTCTGAAAATCAGCGTGGCCACGAGCAAGTTCCTCCTCTCCATCACGGACACTTCTGCCGCCTGGATCTACATAAATCAGGGCTGTGTCATTCCCA
>JASFTV010000367.1:0-3848 GCA_050050615.1 Desulfobacteraceae bacterium | reverse complement strand
CCTGAATCGCTTCGACACCCCTTTCCACAGGAGGCTTTCTTTTGACCGGTTTTTTCTGGTCATGCTCATTATGGCCTTTCGGAGGAAATCAAGGGAAAAGTGCTCATGCCCCCCCTTGTCAATCCCGGCTAATCTCGTGCGTGACCTGGAAAGATTTTTTCCATTCAAGTTGACTGTTCATCAGATGGCGGCCGTTCAGGATATCATGAAGGATTTCGCCGTTGGGAAACCGATGAACCGGTTACTCCTGGGAGATGTAGGATGCGGCAAGACGGCCGTGGCGGCCGTGGCGGCCCACGTCAGCATCAGGAACAACAGGCAGGTCGCGATCATGGCTCCTACCCAGGTTTTGGCGAGTCAACACCTGGCCTATTTTACAGCGCTTTCCAAAAAAATGGGATTCCGGCCCGTGCTTTTGACCAGTGGTCTGAGAAAGGCGGTGCGGCAGGAGGCATACCGCAAAATCAGAGATGGCGCCCACAATTTGGTCATCGGAACCCAGTCTCTTATACAGGAAGCGCTTCTCTTTTCTGATTTGGGGCTGGTGATCATCGATGAGCAGCACAGATTCGGGGTGAGGGAACGCGCCTTGATAGACAGGAAAGGGACGCATCCCCATCTCCTGGTCATGACGGCCACGCCTATTCCCAGAACACTGGCCATAACGATTTATGGAGATATGGACATCTCCCTCATCAGGGGCTATCCCAAAGGGCGGCGAGAGGTCGTGACCCGGGTCGTGACAGAAGGCGAGAAAAGGGATCTCTTTGAGCTGGTGAAAAGGCGATTGCATGAAGGCCACCAGGCCTTCGTGATCTGCCCCGTGATTGAAGGTTCAGAAGATCAAGATTTGAAGAACGCCGTGGAAATGGCTGAAAATCTAAGAAAGGTTCTCAGCCCCCCCTTCAGGGTTGGCCTGATCCACGGCCGCCTTTCCCCCGATGTAAAAGAAACGATCATGGCCGATTTTCGTAATACGCTCATAGACCTCTTGGTAGGAACAACCGTGATAGAGGTGGGCGTTCACGTTCCCAAGGCCACGGTTATGATCATTGAGCACCCCGAAAGATTCGGTCTGGCCCAACTTCACCAACTGAGAGGACGGGTCGGCCGAGGCACTGAAAGAGGCGAGTGCTTCTTGATCGTGTCCAGCAATCTCTCTGAAAGTGCGATCTCTAGGCTGCAGATCCTTGTTGACAGTCACGACGGATTTGAGATCGCGCGGAAGGACCTTGAACAGCGGGGGCACGGAGAATTGACGGGCATACGGCAGACAGGAATAGGAGAATTGGATGTGATGGAGATGATGAGGGAACCTGACCTTCTGTCCACGGCAAAGCAGGAGGCTCACCGCTTGATGGAGGCTGATCCTGAACTTTCAGACCCTGAAAACCATCTGCTCAGGGCGTTTGTCGAGTCTATATTGGCCAAGCCGCTGGATCTGTGAATGATTGCCTCCAACAGGAGCTCCAGCAATGAGCACGACCGGTGTAACCACGGGACACGGATAATCGCAGGCATGAGCCATGAATTGGGGATTGAGGAATTGCCAATTCCAAAATCCCCAAATTCCCAAATCGCTGAATCCCTAATGATAAACTCCTACCATGGATGCCACGCCTTTTCATCCAATTGACGAACGCTTCCATTTGGTGTAAAAAACTATCCTCATCCGGAGGAGAGGAATAGACCTATGATGCAACAATTCAGGAGAATGGATCGTCTGCCGCCCTACCTTTTTAAGGTTGTGGATCAGCTCAAGCTGGACATGAGACGAAGAGGTGAGGACATCATAGATCTTGGCATGGGGAACCCTGACATTCCAACACCCAAACACATCGTGGACAAGCTGATCGAGGCGGCGCAAAAGCCCCACAACCACAGGTATTCCGCCTCAGCGGGGATAACCAAACTGAGGCACGCCATCGCCAATTGGTATGAGACGCGATGGGATGTGGAGTTGGATCCGGATGAGGAGGCCATTGCCACCATAGGGGCCAAGGAGGGACTCTCTCACCTCGTGCTTGCAACCGTGAGTCCAGGAGACGTCGTATTTGCACCAAATCCGACCTACCCTATCCATCCCTACTCGGTCATCATCGCCGGGGGAGACCTGAGGAGCATCCCCATTGGACCGGGCAGGGACTTCTTTGAGGACCTGCTCACAGCCACCAAACAGACCTGGCCGAATCCTAAAATGTTGATCATTTCCTTCCCCCATAACCCGACGACGGCCGTTGTTGACCGAGCTTTTTTTCAAAAGATCGTGGAGTTTTGCCGTGAGCATGGGGTGATGGTCATACACGATTTCGCTTATGCAGACCTCGTGTTCGATGGCTACAGGCCACCCAGTTTACTCCAGATACCGGGTGCCAAGGATATTGGCGTGGAATTTTTTAGTCTTTCAAAGAGCTATTCCATGCCGGGGTGGAGAGTGGGCTTCTGTGTGGGAAATGCAAATCTGGTGGCCGCGTTGAGGCGAATAAAGAGCTATCTCGACTACGGCATGTTTCAGCCTATCCAGATCGCATCCATTATCGCTCTGAATAGTCCATATGACTGCGTTCAGCAGATCGTGGAGACCTATAGAGAAAGACGTGACACCCTTGTTGACGGCCTGGACCGAATCGGGTGGTCCGTGGAAAAGCCGAAGGGGACCATGTTCGTGTGGGCCAAGATCCCGGATAAATTCAGAGAAATGGGCTCCATAGAGTTCTCCAAGATGCTCGTTGAAAAGGCAAAAGTGGCTGTTTCGCCTGGAATCGGATTTGGGCAGTATGGAGACGATCACGTGAGGTTCGCTCTCGTAGAAAACCCCCACCGTATCAATCAGGCCATAAGGGGGATCAGACAAGTACTGTGAAAGGGCCGGGGGCGTGAGGAGAACGAGGTGGAGGGCTTCGGCGTAAGACCTGTCGACGAGCTCACGTCGAGTCGCTCGATTCAGCCCGAGTTTATGGCCGAGGGCAGCCGAACGGTGTGGGTGGGCGTGAAATTGGAAGCGTTTCCAGCCGTTATTTTGTAATCAGGACAAGCACATGACGAGGAAACTATGCAGCAAGTGAATGTGGGCATTCTCGGATTCGGTACGGTTGGTTCTGGCACCGTAGAAATCCTTTTGAAGAATCAGGATCTCATAAGCAGCAGGGTTGGTTCAGAGATCGTGATAAAAAAGATTGCCGACTTGGATCTTCAGACGGATCGGGGTCTTTCCATTGATCCAGGCCTCCTGACCACAGAGGCGATGGAAGTCATTGATGACCCGGAAATTCGCGTTGTTGTGGAGTTGATCGGGGGTCTTGAAAAGGCGAAGGAATATATCCTGAAGGCCATGGAGAGAGGAAAACATGTGGTCACCGCCAATAAGGCGCTCCTTGCCGAATATGGGAAAGAGATATATCAGGCTGCTGAAAAATATGAGGTGAGTCTGGCTTTTGAGGCGAGTGTGGCTGGTGGCATCCCGGTCATCCGTTCGTTGAGGGAAGGCCTCTCAGCAAATCATATCAATACCATGATGGGGATTCTGAACGGAACCTCCAACTACATTTTAACGCAGATGACAAAGAAAGGCCTCCCTTACAGCGAAGCCGTCAAAGAGGCAATAGAACATGGGTATGCGGAAGATCCCCCCACCTTGGACGTGGATGGCACCGATGCAGCCCACAAGCTCGCTATCCTTGTTTCAATTGCTTTTGGGGTTCCTGTGACGTTTCAAAGCATTTACCGCGAAGGCATTGATCAGTTGACCCCGGAGGACATCCGCTTCGCAGGCGAGTTGGGCTACTGCCTTAAACTGCTGGCCGTCGCAAGAAATCTGGGTGACAAGGTCGATGCCAGGGTACACCCCT
>JASFTV010000366.1:0-3852 GCA_050050615.1 Desulfobacteraceae bacterium | reverse complement strand
ACATATGGACACGCTTTTCAGGGCCTTGCAATTGGCGCCTTCGGCCAGCAATAGGCAGAACTGGGAGTTTATATTTGTGGGCGACCCGGATCTTAAACGTGACCTCATTCAGGCCTGCTTTCATCAAACCTTTGTGGGCGGATGCACTTATTTCATCGCCGGTGTGGCGGACCCCTGGCTAAAGTGGCACCAGGTGGATATCAGCATTGCACTCACCAACTTCACACTCCAAGCCACCGAGCTGGGGTATGGGACTTGCTGGATAGGGGCTTTTGATGAAGCCAGGGTGAAAGAAATCCTGCGGGTACCCGAGAACAAGAAAGTTGTGATCTGCATGACATTCGGAATGCCCAGGGGGAAGCATGTCCCAAAGGGGCGCAAGGCCATTGAGGAATTCATATACTTGAACCGTTATGGTCATCGCTGGGGCCACGGCAAGCAATGGAGCATGACAGATTAGTTGAAGATTTCGTAGAGGGGTTTTTAAAAGAGGTGGGCTGGAGTATCTACGGTAGGGAGAAAAGTATACGATTATCCGGGGAAAGGAAAATGAGGGGATGGATTTCAGGTCCACCCCCTTTGCCTTTTAGTTCCAGCAGGCGCCTGGACCATAGCCTCCCATGTGTTGGCCATAACCCATGCCAGGACCATAGCCTCCCATGTGTCGGCCGTATCCCATGCCGGGACCATAGCCTCTCATGTGACGGCCATAACCCCATCCTTTGCCATAGGGGGCATCCGGATTGATATTGCGAGCCTCAAGTACAGTATCCATACGCTTCTCAGCCATTTTGGCCTTCAGATCACTGATCTCTTTCTGAAGGGCTTTCGCCTTTTCAGCGTCCGGATTGGGCGAACTCAAAAGGGCGTTGAGTTCTCCCCTCTTGGCCCAGATTTCATTTCTGAGCGGGGCTGTCTCCTCATAGAATTTTCGGTGCAGCTTATCCAGTTCAGCACGCTGCTCTTCCGTGAGCGTATCATAGCCCTGACCGTATTGCGCGCAGTAACCAGGACCGCCGCCCCAGTTGCCCCTCATATGACCGCCTCTTCCCCATCCGGGACCATGGGCCATGACCGGAGCCGCGATAGCCGCTACCAGAAGTAGTATCCCCACAATTGCCACTGTCTTTTTCATTTTTCTTCCTCCTTTTAAGAATCGCTTTTTGCGTTTCTGATAGAGCAATGCCCGTGCCAAAAAAATTTGTAACCCCTAAGCCTCCGAAATCACAGGTCTATTCTAGATCTTTTGGTCATTGAGAGCGCTTTGGCCCTTGCAATCCTCAAGAAAATGGATATTTTTTTCCCAGTTTCAATATCCAAGTGGGTAAAAAGTATCCGTTGCTCCTTGACCTCTGATACCGCAACCCCTCGATGACGCATATCGGGCTGATAGGGTTTCGCCTCTCCGGGTATGAGGAGATGAGGGCTACTGGGGGGCCTCATCCGATAGACCGATGAGAGTTGAATCCAACCCTGGGCTTGGTATAGATCTTGCGTATAGAATTTCCGCGACGCTAAATTGTCAATGATGAACAAGATACTCAAAAATAAACCGGATTGGGTCGCTATTCCGCCTTGGATCATTTTGGGAGCAGTGATCATTTTGGTGCCTATCTTTGTCTTCTGGACCTTCCAAAACATTAACAAGCAAAAGGAGGATATGGTCCGCAGGCTCACGGAAAAAGGGGCCGCTTTGATCAGGTCTTTTGAGGCAGGAACCAGAACAGGGATGATGGGCATGATGGGGATGCGTGCAGGCAGGTTTCAGCTTCAGAGACTTTTGATGGAAACCGCCCAGCAACCGGATATTGTGCATCTCATTGTCACAGATACTCAGGGAAACATTCTGGCCCACAGCGATCAGACCCAAATAGGGGGATTTTATGGGAATTATTTGGATCTGGAGCATATCTACCGTTCCGAGAGGCTGCATTGGCGGCAGATAGTCAACCCGGGTGGCGCGGATATTTTTGAGGTATTTCGCCACTTCTCGCCGACGCGCGTTCATTTCCCGAGACCACGGGGGGGGATGATGCACGGCATGAGGCACCGCGATCTCCCCGATCCAGTACGACTGAACCTCGAACAAACGAAAATCATTTTTGTCGGTTTTGACATGCGGCCTATTGAGGCGGCCAGAAAAGCGGACACCCGTCATACCATCATCATGGCTTTTGTGCTCTTATTGATCGGCTTTGCAGGCATCGTTTCGCTTTTTCTAGCGCAAGCTTACCGTTCCACCAGGACATCCCTTACCAGGATCAAGGCCTTTTCCGACAACGTGGTTGAGAACATGCCTGTCGGTCTCATGGCGATTGATGCAGACGGGAAGGTAGCCTCTTTCAATCAGACGGCCGAGGCCATCCTTCGCCGGGCGCCCAGCGAAATCATCGGGAAAATGGCCAGAGACGTCCTGCCGAGCGAACTGCTGGATCTCACGGCTGGATTGGAAACCGGAAAGCGTACGATTGAAAAGGAAATCGATTGTCCTCTTGGGGATGGAAGGGTGATTCCTATGGACGTGAGCATCTCTCCGCTGGGGGGAGAAGATGGAACCTTTTTGGGATATATCATTCTCTTCAGGGACCTAACTGAAGTTCAGGAGCTCAAAAGGGAGATTGAAACAAGTCGTCGTCTCGCCTCCCTGGGCAGGCTTGCCGCCGGGATTGCCCATGAAATACGAAATCCCTTGAGCTCCATCAAAGGCTTTGCCACCTATTTCAAGGAAAGATATAGAGAAAACTCGGAAGATAATAACACGGCCGACATCATGATTCAGGAAGTAGACCGCTTAAACAGGGTGATCGGTCAACTTCTGGAATTTGCCCGTCCAATGGCCATTCATAAGAAAGCGATCTCCCTTCAGACCCTCATGCGACAAGCTCTTAAGATGATCGAAAGACAGGCAAAGGAGAGAGATATTACGGTACAGGCAGACCTTCCATCGGATATTCAGGAGGTGCCCGTGGATCCGGACAAAGTCAATCAGGTTTTGCTCAATCTCTATTTAAACGCCATCGAAGCGATGCAGAAGGGCGGCACCCTCACCGTTGCTCTCTCCAGGGAGAGCGATGCGAGCAGGGTGAAGATCGTGGTTTCTGATACGGGCGTGGGAATCAGCAAAGATGACCTCGAACATATCTTCGACCCCTACTTCACCACCCGGCAGACCGGAACGGGTCTGGGGCTCGCCATCGTGCACAGGATCCTTGAGTCTCACAACGGGGAGGTGAGGGTTCAGAGCGAACCAGGCCTTGGAACCACGGTCTCCGTATATTTGCCTGTATCCCAAGGGTAATTTGGTTGAGGCATTGATCCCGAATTCGTATCAAGTCGGTTCAGTATGAAGGAGCACCAAAATCCATCCACGACAAACAACGGACAGAACGATATGAAAAAGAAAAACAACATACTTGTTGTGGACGATGACCCCGCCCATCGCACAATGCTTCGAACCCTTCTCACAGGGTGGGGTTATGCCATCTTTGAAGCAGATGACGGCTCCACCGCGATTGAGAGGGTCCATGAACAGGCTTTTGACCTGATATTGATGGATATCCGCATGGTAAAAGTTTCAGGGCTCGAGGCGCTTGGTGAGATCAAAACCTTTAACCCCGCCATTCCGATTATCATCATGACCGCCTACTCATCAGTAGAAACCGCGGTGGAGGCCTTGAAAAATGGTGCCTATGATTACCTCACAAAGCCTCTTGATTTTGATGAGTTACGGCTGGCCATGGAAAGGGCCATGGATCACACACACCTGAGGGAGGAAAATCGTCTTCTCCGGGAGAGTCTGGGCAGTCAGTTCGACAGGCGAAACATCATCGGTCGAAGCCCGTCCATGGTCAC
>JASFTV010000365.1:0-3860 GCA_050050615.1 Desulfobacteraceae bacterium | reverse complement strand
AATAAGACCAGGTCTTCCTTCAGAATGCTCTCTTTTTTGGCCTCAACAAGCTGGAGCTGGAGGTCATGGGCTTCTTGGTAATCTATAAATCCGAGATCGAGATGTAACCATTTCGCCTTCATGGGTTCTCACTCAGGCCTTGCAAACAATGTCTGTTTCAGCGCCCCGTCCCAATCCCTGCCCCTTGTAGAGGGGTAAGGTAGAGCGTGCCCCGCCCCCCTGTTTTCACAGGAACAGGCTTGATGCGGGGGGTGGGGGGTGAAAACGCCTAACCCGCAACAGCGGGTCATTATCCCGCTAGAACCGGCTTTCTTGCGGCCGTCACCTCATCCAGCCTTCTCACCTTGCACTTTGAGGGTGCTTCACGAAGTACGTCCGGGTTTTCTTTACATTCTTCCGCTATGCTCTTCAGTGCTTCGATGAAAAGATCGAGATCCTGCTTGGACTCGGTTTCCGTGGGCTCTATCATGATGGCACCGTTGACCACCAGAGGGAAATAGATCGTGGGCGGATGAAAGCCGTAGTCCATGAGGCGCTTGGCCATATCCAGGGTCATGACTTTGTGCTCCATTTGAAACTTGTCCGTAAGGACACATTCGTGCATGCAAGGCCTGTTGTAAGGCAAGTGAAAAACATCCTTTAGGCATTCCTTGATATAATTGGCATTCAGGACGGCCAATTGACTCGCCTTCTTCAGATTTTGGGCTCCCATACTCCGGATATAGCTGTAGGCCCTGACCATGACCCCAAAATTGCCATAGAAAGCGTGCAGTTTGCCGATGGAGTCGGAGAATGCATAAGAGAGACTGTATGTACCATTCTCTTCAGTCACACGAGGCACGGGCAGGAACGGCTCCAGGGGTTTTCTGACGCAAACCGGTCCGGAACCGGGGCCGCCACCGCCATGCGGGGTGGAAAAGGTCTTGTGCAGGTTGAGATGGAGCACGTCCACCCCGACCCTGCCCACGTCCAAAATGCCCATCACCGCATTCATGTTCGCACCATCGCCATACACCAGTCCCCCTCTTTCATGAACGATTTCAGAGATCTTTGGGAGGTTCTCTTCGAAAAGCCCGAGGGTGTTAGGATTGGTCACCATGATGCCGGCCGTATCCTCATCCATCACCTCAGCGATGCTCTCGGCGGAGAGGATCCCCTGCACATTGGATTTTACAGGCACGGGACGATAGCCGCACAGGGCGGCACTGGAGGGATTGGTGCCATGAGCCGTATCCGGGACGATGATTTTTGAGGGTTGCCTGCCCTGGGTTTTGTGATACGCGTGAATGAGGAGCATGCCGGTCAGCTCTCCCTGGGCACCTGCTGCCGGCTGAAGGGAGGTCGCATCCATGCCGGTGACTTCTGCAAGGAGACGTTCTAGCTCGAATATCAGCCTAAGGGCCCCTTGCGAGAGTTCGGGGGGGAGCATGGGATGGGCCCCCTCAAATCCGGGGAGGCTTGCCTGTTTTTCATTGGTCTTGGGATTGTACTTCATGGTGCAGGAGCCCAGCGGGTACATGCCGGTATCCACCCCGAAATTCCATGTGGACAGCCTGGTATAGTGTCGAACCACATCCACCTCGCTCAGGTCCGGAAAGTCAAGGCCTTCATTCGTCAACCCATCCTCAAGGGGGCTCGGGTTCACATCCCGGCGCGGTAGCGAAAAGCCGTTTCTTCCCTGTTTGCCCTTTTCCCAGAGAAGCGGTTCATTAAGGATCAGACCTGTTGTTCCCAGTATTTCTGTCATGATTGAACCTCCCTGACCAGATTGTCCATCTCCTCTCTGGTCTTGGTCTCCGTCACACAAAAAAGGTAGTGGTTCGTCAGATCAGGATAGTACGGGGCGAGAGGAAGCCCCGCCACAATCCCATTTTCGAGCAGGCGCTTGTAGGTCGTCTCTGAGCCGGCCGGAAACTCTATGACAAATTCATTAAAGGTCGGGCTGTCGAAAGGGGCGTTAAAGCCCGCCCTTGTAAGCTCCCTTTTGAGGTACTCCGCCTTGTCATGGTTGAGGGAGGCCAGTTCACGCATGCCGGTGCCGCCGAGAGAGGCCATGTACATGCCGGCTGCCAGAGCGCAGAGGCTGTTGTTCGTGCATATATTCGAGGTCGCCTTTTCTCGCCGGATATGTTGCTCCCTTGTGGCCAGAGTCAGAACAAACCCCCGTTTGCCATCCAGGTCCGTGGTCTTCCCCACAAGTCGACCAGGCATACGCCGCACATATTTCATTCTGGTGGCAAACATCCCGAGTCCCGGGCCTCCGAAAGACTGGCGGATGCCGAAGCTCTGACCTTCTCCACAAGCAATGTCCGCGCCCAGGCGGCCGGGGCTTTTCAGGATACCGTATGCGAGGGGTTCGGTAAAAGCGGCGACAAGGAGCGCCTCCCTTTCATGGGCTTTCACTGCATAGGTCTGAAGGTCCTCGATACATCCAAAGAAGTTGGGCGACTGAACCGCAACAGCAGCCAGGTTCTCCATGTCATCGAGGGGGGAAGGGTCGGTTCTTCCGCTTCCAAGATAAGGCAATTCGAGGACTTCATACCCGGTGGGTTCAAAATAGGTTCGAACCACGTGGCGATAGTGAGGGTGGATCAGGCTTGACAGGGCGATCCTACGGCGATTGGTCGTGCGGATCGCCATGAGCAAAGCCTCGGCCAAGGCGGAGGCGCCGTCATACATGGACGCGTTGGCCACCTCCATGCCCAGGAGGCGAGAGGTCAGGGTCTGGTACTCGTAAATGGCCTGAAGCGTCCCCTGACTCATCTCCGGCTGATACGGGGTGTAGGCGGTGACAAACTCCGAGCGGCTGAGCAGGTACGATACGCTATGGGGAATATAATGCTCATAGCTGCCTGCGCCTACAAAGACTTTGTATTCAGGCGCCGGGGCCATGGCCTTGGACAGCCCGGCCATGAGGTCGTTCAGTTCCCACTCTGTCAGGGGTTCCGGTAAAGTGAGATCGTGCCTGCGACAGCATTCGTCGGGGATGACGGAGAAAAGGGCGTCCAGAGAGTCAACGCCGACAGTTTGCAGCATAACGTCAATCTCTTCTTGGGTATGTGGCAGGTATCTCATTTATTGCAATCCTTTCAGCATCTCAAGATAAGCATCTTTGGACATAAGGGTGTCCATCTCGGACAGATCGGATGGTTTGACCTCGATCATCCACCCCTCCTGGTAAGGACTCTGGTTGACCAACTCAGGGGAGTCTTCGAGAGCCTTATTGACAGCAAGGATCTCCCCGCCCACAGGCATGTACAATTCGGCCACAGCCTTGACGGATTCAACGGTTCCAAACTCCTCTCCCTTACCAAAGGTATCTCCCACTTGGGGCAGTTCGACGAACACGATATCGCCGAGTTGATCCTGAGCGTAATCGCTGATCCCGATCCTCAACTTGTGGGCATCAGACTTGGCCCACTCATGATCGCTTGCATAGCGCATATCATCCGGTAGCTGTAATTCATTGATCTCTTTCATCAGATATCCTCCTTATTCACAATAACCATAAGATCTTAGCTTTCAAAAATTGATTGCTCATTGCATCGGCCATGACCATTTTTCTCAAGGGCATATCTAAGGTGCTCATGGGTGGTGGCCAAAAATTCGAGGCTTAACAAGCTCATGGGAGATTCCCAGGTGTTGAGGGGCGTAAACCCCTAATTTTTGGCCACTGCAAGGTCCAGTGGGATTCTTTTTGTGAGATATGCCCTTTCGAAAAAGATCATGGCCTCTTTGGGTAGGCAAAGACACAGAGAAATCAAACCTTACCCATGCATTTACTTTCGAACATCACTAACCTGTTATCCTTCACAGGACATAGGGGACCTTCAAGTTGTAGCCTTTGTAGACAACGAATG
>JASFTV010000364.1:0-3866 GCA_050050615.1 Desulfobacteraceae bacterium | reverse complement strand
TATGCCTTCTAATTGAATTAAGTCAGCTCGACTCATGGTTCTTCTTACGTCCCAATCGTTAAGGTGTATCCCGGAAAAAAGCCCTAAACAAGAAGCGAAGATGCTCATATCTAAAAGCGCCTGCGCTAAGAGAAATAAGCAACTCTTATACAATAGTGTGCTTTGAGTGCTGGGGTCAAGTTTAAAATTGTCTACTATCTTTCTTTTATTACACCCCTGTATTTTGGGTCACCGAACCAATTCACGACTCCATTTGCCATTGTGAGACCCTTCTTTCTAATACATTCTCATGGTTCAAAGCTTCAGATTGCCGGTTTTGACAAAGGGATCTTTTCCCCAGAACCAGACCAACCCGCCAATAAAGGCCGGCTTTACTGATGGCCGTATACCAATCCGTTCTTGAGGAAAATCAAACTGCTATTTGTGCAAACATGGCCGGTCTGGGGGGCATTTAGAAAGGATTTCAAGGGACCAATTAAATGATCCCCTTCTCGATCGCATACCTTACCAGGTCGGCGGGTTTTTTCGCTTTCAGTTTTTTCATAATGCTAGCCCTATGATTTTCAACCGTACGCTTGCTGATGTAGATGAGATCGGCAATCTCGCTGTTGGACTTTCCTTCAGCGATCAGCTTTAGGATCTCTCGCTCACGCGTGGTCAGGATTTCGCGAGGGATTTGGCGCTTGCCGCTGTACATTTCTGAAAGATCTTCCGCCAGTTCCCCGGCCAGGGTGCGTGTCAGATAAACCCCTCCGTTCCGGATCGTTTCTATGGCCGAGAAAAGCTCTGTATCCGAGTCTTCTTTTAGCAGATATCCTTGAGCCCCGGCTGAAACGGAATGATACAGGTATTCCTTACTCTTATGCATAGTCAGGATCAGCACTTTGATTCGAGGGTACAGGGTCTTGATTTCGCGAGCCGCCTCAATTCCTCGGAGATTCGGCATAGAAATATCGAGGATTGCCAGGTCAGGGTTTAGCTCCTTTAAGAGGTCGAGAAGTTCAAGGCCGTCGCTTGTCTCCCCAATCACTTCCACGCCCGGCATCTCTTCGATCAATCTCTTCATTCCCTCGCGAAAAAGAGGGTGATCGTCGGCCAGCACAACTCGGTAAGGTTCCACTAGGCCATTCCTTCCTTTTGTATGGGGATCGTCAAAGCAATTCTGGTTCCTTCTCCTCTCCGACTCTGGATTTCCAGAAATGCTCCAAGCATATGTGCACGTTGCTGCATAGCATCCAATCCCAAGCCCTTCTCAGGGGAATGTGTCGACTTGACGCTATTTACATCAAACCCTTTTCCGTCATCTTCAATAACAAAAGAAACCGAATTTTCATTCTCTTTCACGGCAACAGAGACGTGGTTTGCCTCTGCATGTTTTCCGATATTGGTCAGCACCTCCTGGGAAATCCTGTAAAGATTCGTCTGCACTTCTTTGGAGAACAGGTGATCGATGTTCTCTATGTCAAATGATGTTTCAAGGGAATACTGTTTGGAAAAATTCTCAATGAGCCACTGAAGGGCTGACGAAAGGCCAAGGTCTTGGAGGATGGACGGGCTCAAGTCTCTGGAAAGCCGCCGCACGTTTTCTATTATTTCGTCTATATAATGGCTCGTCTGTTCACAGTCCCGAGACAGCGATGCCTGTCCTTCCATCAGGTTTCTTTGAAGAGATCGTACACGGTGTTTCAGGAGTGCAAGACCCTGGCCCAGTTCATCGTGCAACTCCTTTGAAAGTCGCGACCGCTCTTTCTCCTGGGCCTTGATGAGCTGAGAAGACAAAGATCGAAGCCTCCTTTCAGACTCACGCAACGCTTCCTCTCTCATCTTCAGAGATTGAGACATGTTGTTGAACGCTCTTGCGAGCTTCCCTATCTCATCCTCTCTATCCACAGGTATCTCCTCTACATCGGCACCCCGTCCAATGGCTTTCACACCCTCGGTGAGTTTATTAAGAGGTTTTATTATCCCCCTTACCACGAGATAGGTAAGTCCCGAGCCGATCAACAGGAAGAGAATCCCCATCAGAATGCTTCTATGCAGAAGGGCGCCGAGTCTTTTTTTGAGCATCTCTTTATCAAGGGTTACCTTAACAAATCCAATGATATTATCCTCTCTACTTAGGGGGTCCTCTCCCAAAAGCAGAGACTCCTCTTTAGCGAAGCCCGGGCCTGAAATGACTGTGGACCAGAACTGGAAGGTGTATTTGTCTTCAAGATAAAAGGGAGACATGGTTTCCTTAAGCTTCTCAAACACTCTATTCCGACTTGCCGTATCCCTGTTCACCGGTGCCTCATCGCGCCGACTTGCGCTCCTTTCCTCCTTCCTCAATAGCTCCCCTTCAAGGTTGAATATTGAAACTGCCAGCACGCCCTCTAGCTGTAGAATTCCCTCAACGGGGCCCTCAAGCAGGCTTTCATTCTCAGAGAAGACCCCAATCCTCGAGCTGCAAGCAAGAACCCTTACAAGCAAGTTGCCCTTATTTATCACACTTTCTGTCAGTGAGCCGCTTTCTTGACGGATAAGGAAGGCAGTGAATGAAAAAGAGATGATGGAAATGAGAATTGCGAATACGGCAAAAACCCGAACGCTGAAGCTTTCACTAAGGATTTTGAGGAAATGGATGTTCATTCAGTTAATGGTCAGAGCGTTCCTGATAATCTTTTCGTCTGTACTCGTTCCCAAGGTTCCTGCGATATTCAGGCTAATTCCCAGCTTCCCTGCTATCATCAGATTGGTGGATACGAGCATCCTTCTTGCATGAACTTGCTGAATACCCTTCCCATCTTTTCCACGAAATATCTTGTTAGCCATCTCGCCTGCCTGCGCTCCCATATCAAAGGGATCTATGGCGGTGGACATGAATGCTCCCAGCTCAAGGTACTTCTCGGAAAAAGTGAGGAGAGGAATGTTGTTTTCCAATGAGAAAAGAATCAAGAACTCGACTGTCTCGGGAGTGATCACGGTGATATCAGGGATCATCCAGAAAACATCGATCTTTTTCTTCAAGGTCATGATGAGCGAAGGGGCGTCCTTTGAGTTGGGGGCCTTCTTTGCCACCAGGGTCACACCCATGGTTCTGGCCGCATCTTGCGCCTCTTTTACGAAGTAGGCTGTTCTGTTCGGATCATATACCAGGCCGATGCGTTTTGTCCGAGGTAAGGCGCCCAAAAGTGCTGTCAATTGTTTCTCAGGCGAAATGTTCATACTCACACCGGTGATATTGTTTTCGCCGGAGAGCATGGTTTGAGGGTTCAGAACCATGAGATAGACAATGGGTATGTTTTTGATCCTCTTTACCGTTGAGAGGGCATCCCTTCCTATGGCAAGCACCATATCAGGCCTGATCCTCTTAATTTCCCGGACAACATCGACCTCTTGCCGTTCCGAGATAACCATCCTTTGAATTTGTGCATGGCAACTGCTTTTAAAACCCTTAATCGCCTCCTCGTAGGGCTGAATCCTGAGGCTCTGGACGGCCACGATCTCCTGCCTGGCTTCGGCAAAACCATGGTAGAGGACTAAAACCATAAGCATTGCTAGGATTCTTTTCGGCACGACTCCCCCAGCTAACATGTTTCACCGAGACCTTTGAAAAACTTCTCTCCACGTCATTGCGAGGAGCGAAGCGACGCGGCAATCTCCTTGACCGTGCACGCTATTATGAGATTGCTTCACGGAGTTTATCCTGAGTGTATCGAAGGGTTCGCAATGACCTTCGCCGGTTTTTCAAAGGTCTCTCACCCTCACCCATAACCCCCGCTGCGGGGCGTCCGAGAAGTTCGGGTGCGCTTCAGCCGGACTCCTCAGCGTCGGCAAGGGCTTGCGGTGGATTTTATAAACTTGAATAAAGGATCCAAAAACTATAT
>JASFTV010000363.1:0-3873 GCA_050050615.1 Desulfobacteraceae bacterium | reverse complement strand
AACAAAATCCCAGAATGTGTTAGAATATGACTCCAAATCAACGTCTTAGCTTCTGTGATCACTTTGTGCTTGCGACAACGTACAAAGTTCCAGGGCTCATTAGGACGGGAGAATGCCATCAGGAGGACATGCATCGAGATCAGCATTGAAGGGGAGCGATTTGTATGACCAAAGCAGATTCCAAGCTTGCAACGAATTTTATCCGAAATATCATCGATGAAGACCTTAGAACAAAGAAGTACGGTGGTCGCGTGCATACTCGATTTCCGCCGGAGCCGAACGGCTATCTCCATATTGGACACGCCAAATCCATTTGCCTCAATTTCGGTCTCGCCGCTGACTACGGCGGCATTTGCAATCTCCGATTCGATGATACAAATCCGACCAAAGAGGAACCTGAATATGTGGCATCGATCAAGGAGGACGTGAGGTGGCTTGGATTCGATTGGGAGGATCGGGAATATTACGCATCCGATTACTTTGGACAGCTTTATGAATATGCTGTTCAATTGATCGAGGCGGGCAAGGCGTATGTTTGCGATCTGAGCGCGGAGGAAATCCGAGAGCACCGGGGCACTTTGACGAAACCGGGAAAGGAAAGTCCGTATCGGAATCGAACGGTAGAAGAGAATCTGGACTTGTTCGAATGCATGCGGGCTGGGGAATTCCCTAATGGTTCACGTGTCCTTCGGGCAAAAATCGATATGGCCTCCCCCAACGTGAATATGCGCGATCCCGTCATGTACCGCATTCTGCATGCCGAACATCACAGGACAGGCAATAAGTGGTGCATTTATCCCACCTATGACTTTACTCATGGACAGTCTGATTCCATCGAAAAGATCACCCATTCTATATGCACCCTTGAATTTGAAGACCACCGCCCCCTGTACGACTGGTTTCTTTATGAATTGAAGATCCATCATCCTCAACAGATCGAGTTCGCCCGCCTCAATCTCAGCCAGACCGTCATGAGCAAGAGAAAGCTGCTTGAATTGGTGGAAGGGGGGTATGTCACGGGATGGAATGATCCGCGAATGCCTACGATCTCGGGGTTGCGGCGCCGTGGCTACACGCCGGAATCGATCCGTGACTTCTGCGAACGCATTGGGATCGCCAAGCGGGACAGTGTGGTTGATATTGCATTGCTCGAGCACTGTGTCCGGGAAGATCTCAACAAACGGGCACCGCGCGTGATGGGTGTCTTCCGTCCCCTGAGAGTTACCATTGACAACTATCCGGAAGACCATGTGGAAGAACTGGATGCCTTAAACAACCCCGAGGATCCCGGCATGGGGACACGGAAGGTCCCTTTTTCACGGATGCTCTACATCGAGGAAGATGATTTTCTTGAGGATCCCCCGAAAAAATTCTACCGCTTAGCGCCCGGTCGAGAGGTCAGACTTCGCTACGCCTACTTTATCAAATGCGTGGATGTCGTGAAGGACGAAAAGAGCGGCGAGGTGGTTGAGCTTCATTGCACCTATGATCCAGAGACAAGAGGCGGGGACGCTCCGGACGGACGAAAGGTCAGGGCGACACTTCACTGGGTTTCTGCTGCTCACGCGATTTCTGCCGAAGTCCGCCTCTACGATCACCTCCTCAAACCAGCAACGCCAGGTGATGAAGATGAAGAGATGGATTTCAAGACCTATCTGAATCCGAACTCTCTAGAGACGCTCACCTCATGCCGGGTTGAGCCCAGCCTAGCCGGTGCTGCACCCGGAAGCAGATATCAGTTTGAAAGGCTGGGTTACTTCTGTGTTGACACCGTTGATTCGTCTGACGAAAAACTCGTATTCAACCGAACGGCCACACTGCGTGACCCTTGGGCCAAGATCCAAAAGGCGCAGCAGGAGAAAACGGGAGCACTGAGGAAAGACCAGAAAAGCCACAAACCCTTCTCAATGGCATTTCCTTAGTATATCCCCTCGAGATCCACGAACTCTTTTTTTGTAAGGCGAATAGAGGAGGACTTCACGAGGCCATTCGGAAACCATTCCCAGTACCGTCATTGTAAGCGATAGCGAAGCAATCCCCAGGCAATGCAGATCGCTTCGTCGCTTCGCTCCTCTCGATGACATTCCGAGAGTCTGGCTCCCAACAGGGTTGAAACATCACAGAACGGACTGGTAAATTCCCTAGCCCGCTCAGCCCCGTTTTTTTTGGGTGAGTTCGAAACTGCTCAAGATTTTTTCAAAAGTTTCGATATCTTTATCAAAGTAGTACCTCTGGGCGGCATTGTAGCGTATGGCATAAAACCAATCCTCTGCCAAGAATCCGTAGTATAGGGTTTTGAATAGGACGCCGTCTCTGTTTCTATGTGTAAAAGCGAGCCTGAACCCGTCATATCCATTTACGCTTGCGGGGAAGTTTCCGATCATCTGGAAACTAAGAACGGATCGATCAGAGGCGATCTCATCGATAATGACTTGCGCGGCCTCCTGGGGCAGCATACCTTTTCGCAGTTTCTTTCTTGTGTGTCTAAACGCCTTGTCCGTATGGCGTTGCTGCACGAGCACATACTGCAAGAAAGGGCCGTCTTTGGATAACAGGAGGTAATCATCGGTTTTGAGTTTCATCCATTTTTCAGGGAGGACGATGGAGAAACGATGAGAAGCTGATTCATAAGGACCCTCGACCGGTATCCAAGTTGCACAGGCTGTCATGAACAATATGAAAATGAGTGAGATTCTTCTCATCTTCTATCTTCTTCACTCCTTGCACTTTTCCAAGTATCCCCGAACATAAGCGCGGTCTGGTAGCTTTGGTGAAAGGGCCAAACAAGTTTCGAAAAACACCCGCGCAAGCCTCTTTTGACCCGCCTTATAATAGATCAATCCAATCGCCTTGTGCGGCTCTGGATAAGAAGGGTCCACGAAGATCGCTTTCTCGAACAAGGCTTTCGCCTTCTGTAGATCTCCCTCTTCTGCGCGCTGTCTGCAAACCTCACCAAAAAGATAATAGGCCCTTGCATCACCCGGTTTGAGGGTCAGATATTTCTCCAACCCCTTCTGTGCTGCATAAAACCGTCCAGCTCTGAGGTCTAGAAAGGCGTTTTCCAGGATGACTCCCTGTATGCTTGTGAGAAATATCCGTGTGTTCTTGATGCCTGTAACCTTTTCGAGATCTTGACTCTCAAGGAACTTCCTGCAGTTTTCAATGCGTTTTTGAAGTTTCGGATGGGTCCCAAAAAAGAAGGGTTCTCTTATCCCGCATATCTCGATTTCACTCCTGAGATGTTCAAAGAGTTTGATTCCTTCCTTAGGGTCATAGCCAGCGTTTACAATCAATCCAAGTCCCACCATGTCGGCTTCCGTTTCGAGTTCTCGGGTATAACCACTGACTGCCGCCAAAGAACCTGTTGAACCAAGGAGCGTGAGCAGGTCCCCATTCCCAGGCGATTCAACCAAGCTGGACTCGGTAGTTGTGCAGGAAGGCCTTATGTTTTTGATCTTCCTGAAGGCCCTCAGCGCGTGCCTGCGTGTACAATGGGTCATCTCGTGGGCAAGAAGGGTTGCAAGCTGAGCCTCATTGTTCATTCGTGCAAGAATTCCGGTATGGACATATATGGCACCATTCGGAAATGAAAAGGCGTTCAAATGGGGATCCTTGAGCACAAAAATTCTGAAAGGGATATTTTCCAAGACATAAGGCTGCAGATTTCTTGCAACTCGATTCAGGTATGCTTCAAGTTCGACATCTTCGTATACGAGACCGCTTTCGTTGAGAACACGTTGCTCCGCTTCTGCCCTCTGCCAGAGCCGGCGTTCGTCATCCCCTTTCTGAAGTTCATTCGGTGGCGGCGTTACGCCTTCGGTTGCGCAACCAAGAAACATGAAACATAGCATCCCCGTCACCAAGAGATATTTC
>JASFTV010000362.1:0-3886 GCA_050050615.1 Desulfobacteraceae bacterium | reverse complement strand
TCCAAGAAACTCCCGGGAACGTTTTCTTCCATTTCCTGGAAAAGGGCATAGGGAACTGCGAAGCTCATCACATCGTCTTTGAGCAATCGCTTGATGGCGAGCCTGGCGGAAATGTCGTTGAGCCCAAGAACCGCCCTGGGTTTTTCAGAGTTCGCTTCCTTGAGGGCATAGATGCCGATGGATTGGCAGCCGGCGGCATGGGGGAGGATAACGTTCTCATTGTCTTCTCGGGCGTAGTTTGCCATTATCGTTAGAGCGGAGATCTGATCCATGTCCCCTAGAAAGACAACGACCTCAGGTTTCTCACGGTCTGGATTCGTGTCTTTCAAAGGCTTAAATACAAAATACTCAAACGGAATATCAGTGATGGGCAGACACTCAATAAACTTCTTGACGAGTTCGGGCGACTTTACATACCTCTCACCGTGCACAAAATTTTCGTATGCCTCCGGCCGTAAGAAAGGCTTCACCTGCTCTGCCGTCTGGCGCCCTTGCTCCCACTGCTGGTTCCCAGTGGACAAGAAATAGCAAAAGCATTTCTCTCCCCCTGGGAAATTCTTGTACTGGTTGCCGAAGCCGAGTCCGACACCGCCGCCTTGGCAGCCGAATGTCTTTCGGTCGAATACGGCCGTCTCACCCTTTGCGGCCGCAGCCAGGAGGAACATGACGCAACCCCACTTGCCCTCTTTGAATTGTCTGGCCTTTTCCGGCTTGGTGTCTGTCAGAATGATGGCAACAGGATGATACTTAAAACCGATCGCTTCAGCTATTTTACTTTCCATGGTCGTCTCCTTCTCCGAATATATATCCAGGTGAGCTTACAAGGTCATTTCACGCCAAGCCTGTTTATTAGCTGGGTGTTTGTCAAGAGAAAAAGGTGGGGCTTTTGGTTCAAGGGGAGACCCAATAGCCTTTATGGTGAGATGGAGCCGGCAGCGGCCTTTTAGACAAGACCTATCTCAGCATGCACTGACTAAGGGGAGCATAACTTAGTTGTCATGGTCATGATTCTTACTGGCGCAACGAAGTTTTGGGTCTGCAAACAATCATGTGCTCCCGTTAATATCCTGTCCTTGCTTCAAAGAAGAAAACGAGGGTGCTCAGCGCCGAAATTGTGCCTTAAGAGCATCAGGGCTTTAATCTACCAATGATGTGTTTTATGGCAGACGAAAACCGGTTGAAAGGGTTAAGAATAATCATCGTGGATGATGAGCCAGGGCTTTTGGGGGCACGAGAAGGTTCAAGTATGCATCTGAATCATGGGACATCACAGCGAAGATCAAAACAAGGCGCCATTTCCTAACACGGATTTCCGGACGGGCTCCTCAATGAGGTTCAAATAACGGCCTCTCCAACCCCTTCCTTCCTGAAGAGATGAATCTTTTCCATATTTGGCGCTAGATCAATATGTTCATGAGTTTTTACATCCGTGTCCGAACCCAGGAGGGCTGTCAGGGAGTGTGTCCCTGTGCTTACGTCCAGAGCGATTTCCTTGCCTAAGGGCTCGACGACATTGACCTTCGCCCTCATGAGTGGCCTGTCAATGGATGGCTCTTTCTCAGGATCTTTTTCGTAAATATCCTCGGGGCGAATGCCAAAGATAAAGTCCCTCTCCTTGATGGATCGCACCTTGGATGCTGCCGCGTCAGGCAGGGGGATCTTGAAATCTCCGGTGTCAATATAAATCCGGGCGTCTTCTTCCCGACATTGGCATGGAATAAAATTCATGGCCGGGCTTCCTATGAATCCTGCGACAAAGAGATTTGCTGGCTGATTGTAAAGGTCTAAGGGCCTGCCTATTTGTTGTACCAGGCCGTCCTTCATCACCACGATACGATCCCCCATGGTCATCGCTTCTACCTGATCGTGGGTCACATAGATCACCGTCGCCTTGAGACGATCATGCAACTTCTTTAGCTCGGTTCTCATTTGAACCCTGAGTTTTGCGTCGAGATTGCTCAAGGGCTCATCAAACAAAAAAACATCCGGTTTCCTGACTATCGCTCTGCCCAATGCTACGCGCTGTCTCTGACCACCTGAGAGTTGTCTTGGCTTCCGACCCAACAATTCTTGAATTCCCAGGATGTCAGCCGCTTCTTTCACCAGCTTCGCTCGCTCTTCCGTTGACACTTTGCGCATTTTCAAGCCAAAAGCCATGTTGTCGGCGACTTTCATATGTGGATAGAGAGCATAACTTTGGAAGACCATAGCGATGTTTCTATCCTTAGGGGCAAGCTCATTAACCAGCTCATCGTTTATGTAAATCTCCCCCTCCGTAATTTCCTCAAGCCCGGCGATCATTCGCAGCGTGGTCGTCTTGCCGCAGCCCGAGGGTCCCACGAGCACGAGAAACTCACGATCAGCGATTTCCAGATTCACATCATCGACAGCAACGACTTCATCGAATCTCTTTGTAATGTTCTTAAGCAAAACATTTGCCATCGGCCTTTCCTCCAATTTCTCATTGTAAGGAAAAAGAGAATGGACAGGACAAGTGAGCGAAGGAATGTAACTTTTGACACGGGGATTTTCCTTCGCAGGAAATACTGGCCCTAAAGTTCTTAAACCTTGCCTTTAGAGTGATCGCGGTCTCGCGGGGCATAAAACATGAGTGCTCCCAAGAAGGGTTGAGAATCCCCCAAAGGCTGTATGACACTTTTTGGAGCCCTCTCTTAATAGGGCCTAGCAGACAGCTGGTGTGGTGTCGTTATGACGGTGCCAGGTTTCAAAATGTGCAAGGCTTTCAATGAGCATCATATTTAATATCTGGTCATTGTCAAGTGAAAGAGGATCAGACCAAGCCTTGCAAAAGCCTCCAGCCCTCCCTGGTGTTTTTGGCAAAAATGGCTCATATTGGTCATCCTCTTGATTCAAAATAGAAAATAAGTTAGGTTAGCGGGCGACATTTTCGGAAATAGCACTCCCACTATGATGAAAGGTTAACTCACCCGACGCTCCTCCTGAAAAAAAGGCGGGGGTGCGCGTAGAGGTGTTTTTATGGCAGACGAAGATCGGTTGAAAGGAAAAAGAATTCTCATCGTGGATGATGAGCCGGATGTTTTGGAGATATTGGAACAATTGCTGGACATGTGCGAGGTGGTGAAAGCCTCCACTTTTGAGGAAGCCAGAGAGCTTTTGGAAACCCGGCATTTTGATATGGCCATTCTGGATATCATGGGGGTCAGCGGCTATTATCTCTTGGGTATTACGAACGAAAAAAAGGTGATTGCGGTGATGCTGACCGCCCACGCCCTGACGCCTGAAGACATTGTGAGGTCTTACAGGGAAGGGGCCGCATCTTATGTACCCAAGGATAGAATCGTTGAGATTGCAACCTTCCTGAACGACATACTCGAGGCCAGAGAGAAGGGGAAACACTTCTGGTGGCGCTGGTTTGAGAGGCTGAGCAACGCTTACTGGGAAAAGAAATTTGGTCCCGACTGGAAAGACAGGGACAAAGAGTTCTGGGAGAAGTTTGGGGATTAGGTGCAATAGCTGCTATCTGATCCTACGAATGTTCGAAAGAGATCTGAACTGGCGGATGGGTCCCTAACCCACACACAGTTGACGGGATATGACTAAAACAGGGTGAAGATTTCGGGGGTGTTGCTGACTGCGTTGACTAACTCGTTCCAATGCAGAGAAAGTCAAGATAGTCAACAACGTCCCCTCATTGGGGTTCTTCTTTCTCGATAATGGTGGCGACACCTTGGCCGCCGCCGACGCAGGCATTGGCACAGCCGTAACGCCCCCCTTTGGCCTGTAGGATGCGGGCCAGAGTCCCCAACAACCTGGCGCCCGTGGCGCCGAGGGGATGGCCGATCGCCGTGGCGCCGCCCATGACGTTCACCCTTTCAGGGTCGATCCCAAGTTCCTTGATGCAGTT
>JASFTV010000361.1:0-3892 GCA_050050615.1 Desulfobacteraceae bacterium | reverse complement strand
AGAAAAAAATCGGGGTGGCTGTTAGAAGACACAAAAATCTTTTTGAGAAAACAATCACGGCACTGTTTCCAAAGCTCCAGCGGTTACTTGTGGGTAAATCGGATTCGGTGAACTTAACTGTCAAACTTTTAGATTAACAGCTATCATACAAATTGCAAGCACAATCTCACCCTCTCAGAATACTGCAATCCATGGAAACCATACGATAAAAAAGACCCATCAGGCTCCAATACATTCACCGCAACGATGAAATCGGCGAATCTCCTAACGGTGTGCCAAGACATCCAACTTTCGAATAGTTCTCTGAGCTTCAAGAAGCGATTCAAGGGGAGGCCGCGTTGAAAGTCTGACCTTCAGTTTTCTCTCGGATAAGAATTGAAACTTCTCCGGCTCGCTCCCAACAACCTGGACCAACGCTTCAGGATCCATTGTCGTGTCCGATGAAAAGGTGAATATGAGATTCCCTTGTGTTAGGTCCAGTCTTAGGATGCCCATTTCTTTCAGAAGCAGCCTCACGCACATCACTTGGATCAGATTGGAGGCCTCTCTCGGCAAAGGGCCAAAGCGATCTTGCATTTCCTCAATCATGGCTTTCAGTTCCCACTCATCGCGGAGGTTCGAGAGCCTGCGGTACAGATTCAATCTCACGTCCGTATCGGAAACGTAATTACCAGGGAGATAAGCCGGAAGGTCTACGTTGATTTCCGGATTTATCTCTTCGTGCCATACCTCCCCCTTGAGCTCCGCGACACTTTGTTCGATCAGCTTGAGATAGAGCTCATAACCGATCGCTGCAATATGTCCCGACTGCGAGAACCCGAGGATGTTTCCCCCTCCTCTTATCTTGAGATCATGCATGGCAAGGTGAATGCCTGCACCCAGGTGGGAAAAATCCATGAGCGCCCGCAACCTTTTTTCTGCATCCCGGGTGAGATGCGCATCGCCTGAGAGAAGAAGATAGGCATAGGCATTTTCATCAGACCTTCCCACCCTGCCTCTAAGTTGATATATCTGGGATAGACCGAAACGGTCTACCCCGTTAATGATAATGGTGTTTGCAGAAGCGATATCAAGCCCTGACTCAACAATGGTCGTACAAACGAGGACGTCAATCTCCTTTTGTACGAAGCGAATCATGGTCTCTTCCAGCTCCCTCTCTTTCATCTGACCGTGGGCTACGGCAATTTTCGCCTTCGGGATCAGCTCCATCAATCTGTGGGCCATTTGATTAATGGTCTGGACCCGATTGTGCACAAAAAATACCTGTCCCCCCCGTTGCAACTCCAATTCGACCCCCCGTACCACAATCTCTTCATCGTAAGGGGAAAGGTGCGTCTGAATCGCCAACCGATCTGCGGGTGGCGTTTCTATCAGACTCAGATCACGGATGCCCAACAAGGACATTTGAAAGGTTCTGGGGATTGGGGTAGCGGTAAGGGCAAGGACATCCACCAGCGCTCGGTATCTTTTTATGGCTTCCTTTTGCCTAACCCCGAAGCGTTGTTCCTCGTCAATAATCAAAAGGGCCAGGTCTTTGAAGCTGACATCCTTTTGGAGAATCCTGTGCGTTCCAATCAGAATGTCAATCATCCCGGACCTCACCTTGCCGATGATCTCCTTCTGTTCCGCCCTCGTCTTGAAACGGCTTAGAACCGCCACCTTGATCCCATAAGGCTCCATTCTTTTCACAAGGGTCTCATAGTGCTGTTCTGCCAGAACCGTAGTCGGAACAAGGATGGCGACCTGCTTGCCATCCATCACCGCCTTGAACGAGGCCCGGATCGCAACTTCGGTCTTTCCAAAACCCACGTCTCCACAGACCAGCCGATCCATGGGTTGCTCTGATTCCATATCATCCAAGACATCTTCGATTGCTTTGATTTGATCAGGCGTCTCTTCATGCTCAAAGGTCGCTTCAAACTCCCTGTAGTCATTGTCCGACCGGGAGAAGGCATAGCCTTTTCGGTATCTTCTCAGGGCATAGATCTCTACAAGCTGCTTGGCGATCTCTCTGATCGATTTTTTCGCTTTTTTCTTGGCTATATCCCATGAACGGCCCCCTAATCGATCCAATTTGGGGTCCCTTTCGTCAGCGCCGATGTATTTTTGTAGGATACTGATCCGGTCTGCGGGCACATAGAGCCGATCATTGGATGCGTATTCTATTATAACGAAATCATTGGCTTTTTCTTCTATTTCCATTTTGCAAAGTCCACCATAGCGGCCTATCCCGTGGTCCTGGTGGACAACCAGATCTCCGACCCTGAGCTGACTGAAGGCAGTCCAGCTCAGAGCTCCCTCTCCCATCCTGCCTTTTGTCCTGACCAAGGATCTCTTAGGTCCGAAGATTTCATCCTCGCTAATCACATAAAGACCCAATTCTGGCCAGGCAAAACCCTTGGAAAGGCGTCCAAGACAAATGCTCAGTCCCCTGCCAGCGTCAATCCCGGTCCAGCGGCTCACCACCTCATCGACTTTGACCTGATAGTTGTTGAGAATCTCCGTCAAGCGGCTTCCCTGTTGTTCTGTACGGCAAACGACAACGACTCTGGAGCCGAGCTCCTGCCATTTGGAGATCTTTTCAGCAAGGGGTGCCATGGAAACCCTGCCCTTGCCAGCAAGACGGAGCTCGAGGTCATCATCGACCCTGAAGTTGCCCTTGACCTGGAGTGAGCTGCACGTCTCTGTGTCCTTCCCAATAGGCAGTTCGGTGAAGTGAATGCGCTGGTACCTTTCGAACCGATCTTGCATCTCCCCGGTAGATACTTGAACCCCCTCCAAATCAGGGAAAGGCCTTTCCTTTTCCTCCGCTTCCTGCCGGCATGTCTCCGCATCCCTTTTAAACCGCTCCGTGAAATTCTCTGCCTCCTTTTCGATCTGAAGGGTATCCATGAGGATGAGGAGGCTCTCTTGCGAGAGATAATCGAAAAGGGTATCCAGATGAGCATAGTAGTGGTTTAACCAGGCCTCCTGGCCGGGGAAATTGCCTGCGTCGCCGATCTGTGTGGGAAGCCGGCCCATAGACCTGGCTCTTCTCACATTCTCATTCTCCTTGATGATCTCATTGGCCGGGAGGAACACGCTTTCCTTCAAATTTTCAGTAGATCTCTGGCTCAGGGATTCAAAATGTCGGATAGACTCGAGCCGGTCCCCCCAGAATTCCAAACGGACTGGATAGGTATAAAGCGGGGGGAAAACGTCGATAACTCCGCCCCGCACAGCATAATCTCCCCTTTCTTCAACAAGGGATGTCCTCATGTATCCGTTCGCCTCAAATCTCTGCAGGAGATCCTCTCTGTTGACCTCCTGTTCAACCTCCAGGTACTCAAGAGCCCTCATCATCCCCGCTTTCGGCAAAACCTTGAGTAAACTCGGTTCCGTGGACGTTACCACAATGGGGCTGTTTCCGGCCGTAAGGCTATACAAACCCTGAAGCCGTCGCGCAACGAGCTCCCGGTGCGGGCTTACGCCTCTGAGGGGAGAGATATCATAGATGGGAAAATCGTAAAGCCTTCTCTCTTCAGGCCCTCCATCGACGTAGGGCTCGGGGAGGAAGAATTCGAGTTCCCTATAGAATCTCTGTGCGTCCTTTGCGTTGGGGAGGACAATGAGGCAGGGCCTTTCCAGGTCCATTAACAGGGATGCTAAAAAATATGCCCTGGCTGACCCGGACAGACCAGTGACCCTCAGATCCCTGATGCCCTTCTCGATCCACGTCTTCAATGTAGTCTGATTCTGATCTCTATGAAGCATGACCATAAATCTGGAAATTTGCAATTATAGTAACAAGATAACCCAAGGCAGAGGTCATGGCAAGGTAGAATCAGAGGAGGGTGAGGTTTGAGGAGATCGGCGGTAGGGTTATGATTGCCGTTGGCCGAGGAGAATGTCT
>JASFTV010000360.1:0-3896 GCA_050050615.1 Desulfobacteraceae bacterium | reverse complement strand
AGATCTTTTCTGATGGCCGGAGCAATGTCGTTCATATGTTCTCGCGATCTCTTTCACACACCTCTCTTCTCGGTCCGACCCGGATCCATTTCCCTGCCATTCCCGCACAGGAGACTGCCTCGTAATGTCATTGCGAGGGAGCGTCCTGGCGGCCGCTGCGATTGAAGCGTGTCAAATTGTTTACTAAGGGGCTTATTCTGCAATCATGGCGCGCATCATATCTGACGCATTCTGCGCGTGATCAGCGATGGAACCAATGGTCTCTACAAGCCTGACAAGAAAGAACGCTCGCAAGGGATCTTTTACGGTGGTGAATATCTTGTGCATCAACTCCCGCTCCAGAAAATCGGCTTCGTGCTCTTGCTGACGGATGTCTCGAATAAGCGATTTGATCTTCTCTCGATTTCCCTTGAACCTTGCTCTAAAGAAATGCGTGGCTAGATCTGCCAATGGAGACAGCTTCTCAATCGTCGGAATGACCTTGTCCACCAAAAACTTCAAATCTTCTCCCACATCATCTTCAATCCCTTGAGGCCTGTAGGAAAGCCAGTAGAGGGCCTCTTCCACCGCATCCAGGACCTTGTCCTGTTCCCGTAAGTACATGAAAAACTGGAACTTGTCCACAGGCATCAGGATCCCCTTGGGCATGTGCCCCCGGATATTACGCTTGATGCCGTCCGCCTCAGATTCCAGCTTCGCCACCTCATCAGTAAGGTTATCAAAATCCTCGCATTTTCTGTCTAGGTGGCATGCTACCGCCTTGGAAAACATTTTGGCACATTCGCTCACCTTCTCTGCATGCCTTACCAGATTCTCAAAGGGTGATTTGTAAAAAAGATACATAAATGAAGTACGCATCGCCTATTCTCCTTTTTTTGTTACGTTAGGAACGCAACAAATAGTTTGTAGAAAATCATCGAAAGCACAATTGTGAAAGGCAGCGTAATAAACCAAGAAGATACAATATTCCTGACGACCCTGAGGTCGAGCACCCCCATCCCCCTCATGAATCCAACCCCTATCACAGAGCCCACCAGCACATGCGTGGTGGAGATCGGGAGTCCCAACCGGGAGCAAACAAGAATCGTTGTGGCTGCGCCAAACTCCGCACAGAATCCTCTGACCGGCGTGATTTCCGTGATCTTTTTCCCTATGGTCTGCATCACGCGCGAACCAAACGCCAAAAGACCTCCGCCCACGGCGACGCCTCCCACCGCCAGCATCCAGATGGGGACTTGCACCTTCATGGCCACTGTCTTCGTCTTAACCACAGCGTAAATGGCAGCCAGGGGACCCACGGCATTGGCCACGTCATTGGCCCCATGGGCGAAGGCCACATAGCAGGCTGTCATAATTTGCAGGTACCCAAATACACACTCCACCTTTTCTTCTTCGTCTCCCCTTATCCACCGGCATCCCTCACCACCCAGCCTGGAAAGGATAAGGTTGCCGGCAAAACCCGCAGCCGACGACATAGGCAAGGCGAGGAGTAACGCTGTACCAAGCCCTAGATGAAGATGAAGGTTCTTCAAACCTTTGAAGATGACGGATAAAACGAGCACACAAAAGACGGCAAAGAGCATCCAAGGCGCATACTTCTGGGCGGCCCGGTAGGGGTATTCCGTGGTGAGTATCCTCTTTGTGATGAAGTAGTAGATTGCACCGGCAATCAAACCGCCCGCCAAAGGAGAAATCACCCAGCTTACCGCGATAGCGATCACCTTGCCCCATGATACCCCGGCAAACCCGACCGCGAGCACGCCAAAGCCGACCACAGCTCCCACTATCGAGTGTGTCGTGGATACAGGAAGACCAAGATGGGTGGCTACTTGCACCCAAACCCCTGCTGCGAGCAATGCAGCAAACATCCCAAGAAGAAGGTTTTCAGGAGAGCCGGCCAACAGGGATGGATCGATCATGCCTTTGCGTATGGTGTTCGTTACATGCCCGCCAGCCAATACCGCTCCAGCCAGATTGAAAACCATGGAAGCCACAACCGCCTGTCTCATGGTGAGCGCCCCGGATCCCACCGACGTTCCCATGGCATTGGCCAGGTCGTTCGCCCCAATATTGGCGGCCATATAAAAACCTAAGAGCGCTGCGAAGGCGAGCAAGAGCGTATCAGCACCCGGTGTAAGAAGTACATTCATATAGAACTGCCATCATCTCCAATAATATACAACGCGGTTTGCAAAATACCGTGTCACCCTGTAAGGATATCTTTAGAACGTTTCATGATTCAATAAATGCTAACGGTCAACCTTCCTATACACAGCATCATAAATAATTGCGCACTAATTGCGAACCAATCCCCGCATTGAAGTCATTTTTAGCCCGCCGTGCGCATTTACTGAGGGGAGCATTTAATTGTTTACGGAGAAAGGTCCCTGCTGATGGTCCTTATTCATTCCATGTCAACTATTTTGTGCTCCCCTTAGCAAATTGGACGCTGTGTATACGAGTCCTCATAGCTCAAGATCTTAACATTTATCCGCCGAGGTGGATTAATGTCAAGCCCGCCCTGGCGCGATAGCACGAGCCCGTCAATTGTCTCTCTGCTATGAGGCAATTTGACCAGGCAAAATATCTCGGTTAGTGCCAGGTCTGGGCCAGGGTCTTTGGCGAAGCCGGGATGGCCTTTCCCCGAAAGGCGATATCTCAAAAGAGTTTCACCGGAGATTCCAGCGGGCTGATGTTTGAGGCGAAGCTTCGCTAGCATCATCCCTCCAATGATATGCCCTCACGGCGATATTTCTTGAGGTGGACCTGGATGGCCATCAATGCGGCAGGGGTGACGCCGGATATGCGGGATGCTTGACCCAGGGACAGGGGTCTTACTTTGCTCAGTTTTTCCCTGACCTCTCGGGACAAGCCATAGACCGCTTCATAGTTTAGATCTTCGGGGAGCGTCGCGTTTTCCATTCGTCTCAATTTCTCAACCTGCTTTTCCTGACGGCTGATGTATCCCTCGTATTTTGTCCTGGTCTCCACCTCTTCGGCCACGCTTTGGTCCATGTCTCCAAGCTCCGGATCAAAAAGAGAGAGGTGCTCGAAAAAGATTTCGTTTCTTCTCAAGATCTGGGCCAAAGAGGTGATGTTTTTTATGGGTGCAGATCCCAAGCCCTTCAACTTGTCCATCACCAAAGGTTCAGGTCTTAGCTTGAAATCGTTCAAACGATTCGAGAGTTTTTCAACCTCCTCCCTTTTTCTGCAAAATCCATGGTAGACGTCATCCGGGACCAGACCCAAACGGTAACCGATATCTCTTAGTCTGAAATCTGCATTGTCTTCTCGCAACAGGAGGCGGTATTCGGCTCGGGAGGTGAACATCCGATAGGGTTCCCTGGTCCCCTTGGTCACCAGGTCATCGATGAGAACGCCCATATAAGCCTGCGGCCTGGCAAGGATCAGGGGATCCTCACCCCGAATTTTCAGAACCGCATTGATCCCTGCCATAAAGCCCTGGGCCGCGGCTTCTTCATACCCCGATGTTCCGTTGATCTGACCAGCATGGAAGAGACCCTCAACCAGCTTGGTCTCTTGGGTAGGTTTCAGCTGTAAAGGGTTCACGTAATCATATTCGATAGCATAACCGGGTCTGAGGATTTCCGCCTTTTCCAGACCCGGGATTGATCTGACCATGCTGACCTGGATATCAATCGGGAGGCTGGTCGCTATGCCGTTTGGATAAACCTCGGCCGTATCCAGGCCCTCGGGCTCCAAGAAAACTTGGTGTCTCTCTTTTTCGGGGAAGCGTACGACCTTGTCTTCGATAGATGGACAATATCTAGCCCCTGTGCCTTTTATGATCCCGGAGTAGAGCGGGGAGTGCTCCAGGCCCTTTCTGATAAAGGCATGGGTTTTCTCATTCGTATAGGTCATGTGGCACGGGACCT
>JASFTV010000359.1:0-3908 GCA_050050615.1 Desulfobacteraceae bacterium | reverse complement strand
AAGCTTTTAAGATGGCTTTCCCACCGGCTCATTTCGCGGCCCTTGCTGGATCGGGTGGGGTGCCTCAACTTCCGCGAGGCCATCACAGGAGGCCATCCCATCAGTCCCGATGTGATTCGGTTCTTCAGGGCCAATGGGCTGAACCTCAAGCAGGCTTACGGGCTCACGGAGGCAGGTGGGATCTTTCAGGTGCAGCCGGACGACGAGGTCAAGCCCGAAACCGTGGGCAAGTGCCTTCCCCGGACCGAGGTCCAGATCACAGAGGACCAGGAAGTCCTCGTGCGGAGCAAGTCCGTATTCAAGGGATACTACCAGAACGCTGAAGCCACTGCAGAGGCGTTGAAGGACGGTTGGTTCCATACCGGAGATGCCGGCTATTTTGACGACGACGGCCACCTCCTGATCATCGGCCGAAAAGAAGACATCATGCGGACCCAGGAAGGGGAAGCCTTCTCGCCCGATTTTATCGAGACCCGACTCAAGTTCAGCCCCTATATCAAGGAATCGGTCATCTGGGGGGAAGGACAGCCCTATCTCACGGCCTTTATCAATATCGACTTCGGAAACGTGGGCAACTGGGCGGAGGACAGGAAGATACCCTATACCACTTATTCAGACCTGGCCCAGCAGCCGGCCGTTGAGGAACTGATCCGCGGAGAGCTCCGTGAGGTCAACACGCAGCTCCCCAAGCCGATGCAGTTGGTCAAGTTTATCCTGCTGTACAAGCTCCTGGATGCGGATGACGAGGAGTTGACCCGAACGGGTAAAGTGAGGCGGAAGTTCGTCTTCCAACAGTACAAGGAGTTGATCGACGCCATGTACTCAGATAAGACCGACTTGCCTGTAAAGGGTAAAGTCCATTACCGCGACGGCACCGTGGGCACAATAGAGACGACCGTTAAGATACTTAAAATTTGATGCCGGTCACCGTTTGACTGGCTTTTCTGCGGAGCCGCATTGGGGCAACCGTTGCAAGATTGTAAGCTGAAACGCACAGGAATTGGAGACAAATAAGGAGGTCTGGCCTGTTATGGATTTCTTTCTGCAATTGTTGATTAACGGTCTGTCTTTGGGTTTCCTTTATGGCCTGTCTGCTTTGGGCTTTGTCATGATTTTCAAGTCGAGCAGTGTGCTGAACCTCGCCCACGGAGAACTCCTTGCCATAGGCGCGTTTTTGTTTCTGGTGCTCTCCACGTGGGCCCAGTTGCCTCTGGTGCTTTCCTTCGCCCTCACACTCATCGGGACTTTCGCCCTCGGATTCCTGGTGGAGCGTCTGTTCCTCCGCCCCATGATAGGGGAAAACCTTATCGAGGTCATCATGATGACATTGGCCATAGGCATCATGTTCAAGGGGCTCATGCTCTTTATCTTCGGCGGAGATATACACAGCTATCCTAAGTTCCTACCTGAGGGCCTTTCCTTGCAGTGGGGGGCGATTCATATCCCTGCGGTAAATGTTGCGGCCTTCATCATCGGGATCCTCTTCCTGGTCATCTTCGGATTGTTCTTCAAATTTTCTTCCCAGGGGATATACATGCGATCAGTTGCGGACAACCAGCCTGCATCCATGTCCTTGGGCGTTCACGTGAGAAGGGTCTTTGCCCTTTCCTGGGCCATTGCTTTCCTGGTGGCAGGCATGAGCGGTATTATACTCGGCATTATCAACGGCATAAACGTACATACGCTGAGCGTTATGGGCCTCAAGGTCTTCCCGGTGGTCATACTTGGAGGGTTGGACAGCATAGGAGGGGCCATCTTGGGAGGCCTTATCATAGGACTCATAGAGACTTTTACAGGCGGATATATCTCTACCTCTCTTCAACAGATCATACCCTACATTGTGCTTGTGATCATTCTGATGGTAAAGCCTTACGGTCTATTCGGCTTGGTGGAGATTGAACGTGTGTAAGAAAAGAAGGACGGAGTTAAATGCCTAAGTTACAGCTTCACCCCTGTGGCAATTTCAGGACCTCCTACCTGGAGGAGCTTCGGATATTTGAAACGGATTTCGGAAGAGTTTGGCTCATTGTCGGGCTTGCAATCCTTTTCGGTGTCATTCCTTTCATCACCAGTCCGTATCTTCTTTATGTGCTTAACTCGGTAGGGGTTTATGCCATCACTGCCGTAGGTCTCAATCTCCTCATCGGCTATACCGGACAAATCTCCCTCGGCCACGGGGCCTTTTTCGGGGTAGGGGCCTATTCCGCAGCCATTCTGGCCTCCAAATGTGGGTGGCCTTTCATACTGGTCCTGCCGGTCTCGGGCCTCATCACTGCCGCGGTGGGTGCCGTTTTTGGCATTCCATCCGCCCGTCTTAAGCATCTTTACCTTCTTATCGCTACCCTGGCAGGTCAATTCATTATCGAGCACGTGCTCCTTGAGTGGGAAAGCCTCACCGGTGGAATGAACGGGATTATTATCATGGGAGCCTCTCTTTTCGGCCTTGAATTGAGCAGCGATATGGATTTTTTCTTCGTGATATTCACCTGCTTTGTTATCTTGACCTGGATAGCCTCCAATCTGGTTCGCACGCGATACGGACGCGCTTTCGTGGCGATCCGCGACAACGACCGGGCGGCTGAAGGGATGGGTATACCGGTTTTTCCTTACAAACTCCTTTCATTTGCCATCAGCTCCTTTTACGCGGGCATTGGTGGAGCCCTTTTTGCCTATTACACCATGAGCATCACGCCGGAGCCGTTTAACCTGTGGTTATCCATAGAACTTGTCGCCATGATCATCGTGGGCGGCCTCGGGAACATCCCAGGCGCAGTATTTGGAACGGTCTTCCTGGTGGGAGTGAGCGAGGTGTTGACCCATATCACGGAATACCTTATGAACGTCGGCGCTACGGGGGTCGCCATCACTCTGGCCCCCTTAAGGGAATTCGTCTATGGCTTGGTCATAATCGTATTCCTCGTTTTCGAGCCCAAGGGCCTCGCAGAGGTCTGGCGAATTGTGCGGTCCAGTTTCAGATTATGGCCCTTTTCTTATTAGCTTTCTCGTGGTCAGCGATCCCCTGCACGTCGCGGAAAAGGACGGCATCATGGAACGTTTCGGACAATCAACCACGGACCAGAGGCAGCAGGCGCATTCCCCTGACCCGCGCCATCGCGGCTCAATTCATGACCCGGTTAAAGATATAGGATCACCAGGCAATGGAAAATAGCGTCAGACTCCTGCTCAACAACATCAGTGTGGTCTACTCGGATGTGATTCAAGTTCTCAAAGGGGTATCCCTGACTGTCCGTAAAGGACAAGTGGTCTCGCTCCTGGGCAGCAACGGTGCCGGAAAGACGACCACCCTCAAGGCCATATCGGGGCTGCTCAAACCTGAAAACGGCAAGGTGACGGAAGGGTCCATCGAATATGACGGGAGCCCCATTCAGAACTCTTCCCCCGAGGAGATCACTCGGCAGGGGATCATCCAAGTACTTGAAGGGCGCCAGGAGTTCAAGTACCTCTCGGTTGAAGAAAACCTGAGGGTCGGAACCGCCACCCGCTGGGGCAAGCCCTACCAGGAAGACCTGGAACTGGTCTATCGCTATTTCCCCGCCCTCCTCGCCCGAAAGAAATCCCTGGCCGGGTACTGCAGCGGCGGTGAACTCCAGATGCTCGTGATCGGCAGGGGCCTGATGGCCCACCCCAAGCTTTTACTTCTGGACGAGCCGTCACTGGGGCTTGCCCCCCTGTTGGTCAAGGAGATTTTTCAGATCATCAGAAGGATCAACCAGGAGCAGGGAACCACGCTCATGGTGGTCGAGCAGAACGCCAACATGGCCCTTCAGATCGCCCATTACGGTTACGTGATGGAGAACGGCAAGATCGTAATGGAGAGCAGCGCGGAAGAGCTTCGCGAAAACCCGGACGTGAAAGAGTTCTACCTCGGTACCGCCGCAACGGGCGCG
>JASFTV010000358.1:0-3909 GCA_050050615.1 Desulfobacteraceae bacterium | reverse complement strand
TATGAGCCGGAATATTCTCAGAGGACCGAAAAACAGAATCAGGCTTGTGCACACCTTCCATGGTCATGTATTTCACAGCTACTTTGGTTCTCTAAAGAGTTTCGCTTTTGTCCAAATTGAGAGATTCCTGGCCAGGTTCACAGACAAAATCATTGTTGTCAGCCCTCTCCAGCAAAAGGATATTTGCTGGAAATATCGAATAGCCCGACCCGAAAAAGTGAGAATCATACCGCTGGGGTTCGATCTTTCTGATTTCAAGGATACTGAAAAATACAGAGAAGGTATTAGGGAAAAATATTTCCCCGATGCCTCCAAAGACATTTTATTAATAGGAATCGTAGGCAGATTGACCCATGTCAAAAACCATCTCTTGCTTTTGGAGGCGGCCAAGCGGCTGAAAGATTGGGGCAAGGATTACCTTTTCAGATTTCTTGTCGTGGGGGATGGTGAACTAAGAAAAACGCTCATGGATTACGCTTCTGAACTGGGCTTGGAAAAATCCGTTGTTTTCACGGGTTGGCAGAAAGAGATGCCTTTCATTTATGGGGCTCTGGATGTTGTTGCTCTGACCTCCTTGAACGAGGGGACACCGGTGACTTTGATCGAAGCGATGGCTGCTGGAAAGCCTGTCATCGCGACTGACGTGGGGGGTGTCCGTGACCTGTTGGGTCCAATCGACAAGAAGAGCAGCGATGCGTATGAACTGGCCCAAAACGGGATCCTGGTCCCTTCTGGAGAGGGCGAGATCTTGGCCAAGGCTTTGGTATTTTTTTCTGAGAACAGGGCTCTTTCCAAGCGGATGGCAAAGTGTGGCCAGGCATTTGTGCTCAAACATTATTCAACGGAGAGAATGGTAAAGGATCACGAATCCCTGTACACTGAGTTGGTCAATGGTGACAAACCTTAGTCTGACACAAGGCTTTCCATTAATCACAAAAAGAGAAAAGGAACAAAGAGACAGAAGGTAGACAAAAGCATAAAAGTGGCATAGATTACAGGGCACGAAAGTTGAGCCTTTCGTTGTAACTGCCAACCGGTAGCCGCCATTATGGAACCAATTCCCATATATTATTGCCTGCTACTCGCTGCGGGAAGTTTCGCAATATCCGTGCTCTTGACGCCCCTCGTGAGAAGGCTCGCCTTGGCTACCGGGCAGGTGGCAGCACCCAAGGATAGTCGCTGGCATAAGAAAGAGACCGCCCTTCTAGGGGGTATCGCGATATTTGTCCCAACCCTGACCACCTGGTTTTTCGCTCAGAACTACCTGGACTGGAACGTTCTTGGTCGGCCTTATCTGCCTATGATTCTCTGTGCATCGGGGATGTTTTTTCTGGGGTTAACCGATGATATTGTGAATATGGACCCGCAGCACAAATTGGCCGCCCAGATCGTCATAACCTCTGTGTTGGTTTTCTTTGGGTTCCGGCTGGATTGGACCTTTTCTAAGACGATCAATCTGTTTCTGTCCATACTATGGATCGTTGGTATTACCAATGCCTTCAATTTGTTGGACAACATGGATGGGCTATCTGCCGGTGTTGCTTTCATTGCCGGCATTTTTATTTTTTTAACCCATTTCTTAAACGGGACTACGAATCCACTTGAGGGACCCGTACTTTTGATGACCGCTGCATACCTGGGGGCCATCTTAGGATTTCTCATATACAATTTTAACCCGGCCTCCATTTTTATGGGCGATGCCGGAAGCCTGTTCATTGGCTTTGTGATGGCCTGTCTCACTGTGATGGGTGGCACAAATCAAGCTGTAGGCGGAAGCGCGGGTCATGTGGTGTCTGTGATTGCCATACCTATCTTGATCGTCTTTATCCCCATTCTGGACACAGGCTTTGTCAGTGTGATGCGGAAGCTCTTTAGCCGCCCCATTTCCCAAGGAGGAAGAGATCACTCATCCCACCGGATGGTCGCAATCGGTTTTTCAGAAAGAAGGGCGGTACTGGTCCTCTACGGATTTTCTGGTGCCTCAGGAGTCATTGCGCTCGCCGTAAACACCTTGAGCACCGGCCCGAGCCTTGTTCTTATTGCTCTTTATTTGCTTTTTGTCGTCTTCTTTTGGATTTACTTGGCGAGGGTCAAGGTTTATCCCGGGAAATCCATTCTGGCCGGGGAGGGTTCCAGAGTTCTTACCCCCATCCTGGTTGAAATCACTTACAGGCGAAGGCTATTCGAGGTTTTCCTTGATTTTGTGCTGATCACTGTGGCTTATTACACGGCGTATCTGTTGCGCTTTGAAGGCAATCTGGGTGCGAACTTCGATTTCTTTTTGAAGTCTCTGCCGATCATGTTTGCCTGTCAAATCTTCTCCTTCTATGTCCTTGGCGTCTATCGCGGTGTCTGGGAGAGCACCGGTATCCGGGACTTGATCGGGTATGGAAAGGCGATCACCGCGGGCACGGTTATGCCCATGCTCATCCTTCTTTTTGTTTATCGATTTTATAGCTTTTCTCGCGCCGTGTTTGTTATTTACTGGGGCCTCATGGTCATTCTGGTATCCCTTTCCAGGCTTTCTTTTCGTATCCTGGACGAAGGGATCAGAATACGCAATCAGAAAGGCGAGCGGACACTGATTTATGGGGCAGGCGTCGGTGGCGAATTTACTTTAAGAGAGATAGAAAACAATCGTGACCTCGGGCTAAAGCTTGTCGGGTTTGTGGATGATAATCCAAGGCTCAAAGGCCGGAAAATCAAAGGGTATCCCGTCTTCGGAGGACAGGAAGCGCTGGAAGAGATCATAAGAAAACATCACATCAAGAAAATCATCATTTCCTTCAAAGCAAATGGTGGAGAAAAGACGAAAGATATCAAAGCATTATGCCTTAAAATGGGTGCTGAGGTGAGCGTTATGCAGATGAGAGTGGTTATCAGTTAGATTGCGACCGCTCGAAAAAGTAAAAGGGCTGGAGATTTTTGCTCCGGCCTTTTTTTTGCTAAATTTAGTGTCTTGTAACACAAATAACTTATCCAAATGACAATGCCGACGGCCCCCCGTCGCGATTGAAGATTGTCAAGTTATATGCGATACGCAACACGGCTAGTTGGAGGGTTAAGAGATCATTCGTTTTCATTGGGAATTGAAAGAAAAAGGGCGGATATGTTGAAGATGGACCGCCTTGACGGATGTCAGGTATATTAATGATTGACAATCTTTCTCCTTCTGCTTATAAAATGACTCCTGAATATAGGCACTTGTGGCCTCTGATCAATTCGAGATCCTGGCTTGATGCAAGTCTTCGATGAGCCGAACCTTTCCAATGCCTTCCAAGATTTTTGAATGAAAAGGAGAGACAATGGACTTTAGCCTTTCCATGGAACAAGAGATCTTAAGAAACTCTGTTCGGCAGTTCGCTGAAAAAGAGATTAGACCGGTTGCAAAGGAGCTGGATGAAAAGGAGGAGTTCTCCTATGAGACGATGAAAAAAATGGCAGAGCTGGGCCTTTTCGGGATGTTTGTATCAGAAAAGTACGGCGGGCAGGGGATGGGCTATGTCTCTTATATCATTGCGACCGAAGAAATTGCCAGAGTGGATCAATCTCACGCGGCCACGATTGCAGCGGCCAACTCCCTGGGCATTGGCCCTCTCTATTACTATGGCAACGAAGAGCAAAAGGAGAAATACCTTCCCAAGTTGTGCGCCGGTGAAAACCTATGGGGTTTCGGCCTAACGGAGCCTAATGCGGGTTCAGATGCTGGAAACACGAAGACAACAGCGGTTCTGGACGGCGATGAATGGGTCATCAACGGGAGTAAGATCTTTATTACCAACGCCTCTACGAGGATCACCACCGGCATAACATCCCTGTGCCGCACTGGAAACAGGGAGGATGGGCGAGCGGAGCTCTCCTGTATTATCATAGAAACGGGGACCCCTGGGTTTGAGACGCGGGAGATGC
>JASFTV010000357.1:2500-3924 GCA_050050615.1 Desulfobacteraceae bacterium | reverse complement strand
GACGGCCCTTCCATATGGAACCGCCGGATCACTAAGACCTACTTTCGTACCTGTTCGAGATGTCTCTCTCACAGTCAAGCTCCCTTATGCCTTTACACTCTTCGGCTGGTTTCCAATCAGCCTGAGGGAACCTTCGCGCGCCTCCGTTACTCTTTAGGAGGCGACCGCCCCAGCCAAACTACCCACCAGACACTGTCCCCAACCCGGATAACGGGTCAAGGTTAGAACCCTAAACCAATAAGGGTGGTATTTCAAGGATGACTCCTTCCCGACTAGCGTCGAGATTTCATCGTCTCCCACCTATCCTACACATACAGGCCCAAAGTCCAATGTCAAGCTGTAGTAAAGGTTCACGGGGTCTTTCCGTCTTTTCGCGGGAAAGCGGCATCTGCACCGCTAATTCAATTTCGCCGAGTCCCTGGTCGAGACAGTGGGGAAGTCGTTATACCATTCGTGCAGGTCGGAACTTACCCGACAAGGAATTTCGCTACCTTAGGACCGTTATAGTTACGGCCGCCGTTTACTGGGGCTTCGGTTCAAAGCTTCTCCTTCCCGCCGAGGCGAGAAGAATAACAAGTCCCCTTAACCTTCCAGCACCGGGCAGGCATCAGACCCTATACGTCGTCTTGCGACTTAGCAGAGTCCTGTGTTTTTAGTAAACAGTCGCCACCCCCGTTTCTCTGCAACCTCCTTCAGCTCCGAAAGCGAGTTTCTTCACTTACGCAGAGGCACACCTTCTCCCAAAGTTACGGTGTCAATTTGCCGAGTTCCTTGACCAGAGTTCTCTCGAGCGCCTTAGGATACTCACCCCGCCTACCTGTGTCGGTTTGCGGTACGGTCACCAAATTGACTCGCTAGAGGCTTTTCTTGGCAGCATGGGCTCAGCCAGTTTGTGGGAAAAATCCCTCCTCATCACTTCTCGGTGTTGAATAAGAGGGTGGATTTACCTGCCCTCTCCACCTACCAGCTTGAACCGGGACATCCAACACCCGGATGGCCTACCCTTCTGCGTCCCCCCATCACTCAAACGCCAATCTGGTGGTACAGGAATATTAACCTGTTTCCCATCGCCTACGCCTTTCGGCCTCAGCTTAGGAGCCGACTAACCCTGAGAAGATTAACTTTACTCAGGAAACCTTAGGCTTACGGCGAGCGGGTTTCTCACCCGCTTTATCGCTACTCATGTCAGCATAATCTCTTCCATTCAGTCCACCAGTCCTCGCGGTCTGGCTTCGACCCAGAATGGAATGCTCCCCTACCAAGAGCGACCTGCTCGCTCACCTCTAGCCCACAGCCAATGGCTGATAGCCAACGGTGGTGACAAAGTCACCCTTCCGCAGCTTCGGTAATGTGCTTAAGCCCCGTTAAATTTTCGGCGCAGAATCACTTGACCAGTGAGCTGTTACGCTTTCTTTAAAGGATGG
>JASFTV010000356.1:0-3927 GCA_050050615.1 Desulfobacteraceae bacterium | reverse complement strand
TGTTCGGAAGCATCCGTCGCCATAATACAGGGTTTCTCAGCTTCCACCTTCGTAACCTCCCTGACGCAGTCCTCAAGGGAGGTCCATATCTCTATGAGCTCTAAAGCCTCCTTCCTGTGCGGGTTATAGGATGCCCCGTAGCCCACGGTCCAGTGCTTCATGATGCGCTCAGCAAGTCTTTGCTGATCCTCTAAGGGCGTTATGACAAAGAATCGCTTAACCCCGTACGTCCTGGCCAGTCTGGATAGATCATGAAGATCAAAACTTGTGATCGCTGAAGCTATTCTCTGGTAATTCTTGTTATAAACAGGGTAATGAAGCAGCCCCATATATAGCCGCATACCGTCTGCTTCCTTTGCGATCTCCCTCACGAAAAGGTCTCGGCGGGAGAGCTTTGGAACGAAACAAAAGCCTTCCTCTCCCCAACGAATCAGCTCATTGACCTCTGTGACCCCCTGTATCCAGCAAAAAAAACGTGGGACATGCTCAGCGCTCGAAAGGGGCCCTCAGGGGAACGGCTTCTCCCCTCCGGATCTTAGCTTGGCCAGTATCGCCTTGTCTTCTTCGGTCAATATCGCCTTTTCCAGGAGATCCGGCCTTCTGTCCAGGGTTCTCTTCAGAGATTCGGTCCTTCGCCACAGACGGATCTTTTCATGATCACCGGATAAAAGAACGGTCGGAACCTCAGCACCATTAAGAACCCTTGGTCGCGTATAGTGGGGGTGTTCCAGGAGCCCGTCCTGAAACGAATCCTCCACACTGGATTTTTCCCCGCCCAAAACACCAGGAATGAGACGGCTCACAGCATCGATGACAACCATGGCCCCCAGCTCTCCACCGCTCAGGATATAGTCACCGATAGACAGTTCCGTATCCACGAAACCCGATCTTACCCGCTCATCCACGCCTTCATATCGGCCGCAGATAAGAATGAGCTGATCCATGCGGGATAACTCCCACGCCATGGACTGTTTGAAGGGCTTACCCTGAGGCGTTAGGAGAATGACAAGGGATTGATCACTGATCCTGTCTATGGACTTTAAGGCTCGACATATGGGGCCCGCTTTCATGACCATCCCGTCGCCACCCCCATAGGGACGGTCGTCTGTGACGCGGTGAGGTCCCCGAGCAAAGGAGCGGATCTCGGTGAGGCGGATATCCAACAATCCCCTTTTGATAGCGCGACCCAGAATGCTTTCTTTGAGAAAGGACGAAAACAGGTCAGGGAATAAAGTGAGAATATCAAGCCTCATTCAAATCAAAAAGCCCCTCCATTTCGGCAATGATCATCCTCTGGTTATCCAGATCAATCTCTTTGACAACATCATGAATGGCAGGAATGAGGACTTCTCCTTTTCCTTCCTGAACCACGTAAATATCATTGCTTCCTGTGGGCAAAATATGTTTGATCGTCCCGATGAATTCCCCTGTGTTCAGATACACCCTCAGGCCAATGAGTTCATGCCAATAGTATTCGTCTTCGGCTCCACGGCTCAGGCTATCTTTTCGGATAAGGACAGCCGCTCCTCTGTATTTTTCCGCTGCCTCTAAAGAGCTCAATCCCTCCATTTTCATTAAAAGAACGTTTTTGTGAGGTACGACGGATAACACTTTATATTCATGAGTTTCTCCCGAGCCGAGTTTGAGGGATACGATCCCCGCACTCATGAAGGTCTTCTCAGATTCGGCGTAGGACCTCACTCTCAGAAGACCTCCCAGCCCGTGAGGTCGAATCACCGTTCCCACGAGGAGCAATTTTTCAGAAAAACCCTCGCTCAAGGTTATTCGATAATCTCCAAAACAGATCTCTTGTTGATCTTTGTAGAAGCCGCACTGAGTATGGTTCTCATGGCTCTTGCAGTGCGTCCCTGCTTGCCAATAACCTTCCCCAAGTCTTCCTTGGCTACTTTCAATTCAATCACAGAAGTCTGTTCCCCTTCAATTTCCGTTACGATTACCTCTTCCGGTTTGTCCACCAATGCCTTTGCGATATACGCAATCAAGTCCTTCATCTCCATATCACCTCCATTATTGAATGCAACGCCACATCCATTGAAATTTAGGACCGTTAAAGTAACCCCTCCTTCTCCAAAATAGCCCTGGCAGACCCTGTAACCGTAGCCCCTTTCTCCAACCAGTGACTGATCTTATCTTTGTGGAGCGTTATGGAGGCCGGATCTTTCATCGGGTCGTAGGCACCTAATATTTCGAGAAATTTTCCATCCCTCGGTGCTTCCGAATCGGCCGCAACCAAACGATAGTATGGTCTCTTCTTAGCTCCCATCCTTGCGAGTCTTATTCTAACAGCCATGAACGTTACCACCCCCTTCTCTCGTTAACCAATCAGCATCTAGTGAAAGATTGACGGCGCAGTTTCCAATCCTTTCCTGGTCATGCTTTCCATCATTTTCTTCATCTGAGCAAAATTCTTCAAAAGGCGATTCACATCCTGTATTTTCGTCCCGCTTCCAAGGGCTATTCGCTTTCTCCTGCTTCCGTTGATCATCTTGTAGTTTCGTCTCTCCTCTTTGGTCATGGAATTGATGATCGCCTCGATTTTGACGAGTTCCTTCTCATTCGGCTTCAGCGTTTTGAGTTGCTTCAGTTGTCCCATGCCTGGCAGCATACCCAGAATCTGTTCCATCGATCCCAATCTTTTCATCTGCTTCAGTTGCGCCTGAAAATCCTCCAGATCAAATTCCCGTTTTCTGAGCTTCTTCTCAAGTTCTCGGGCCTCTTTTTCATCAAACTGGGTCTGCGCCTTTTCAATCAGGGAGATCATATCCCCCATGCCCAGAATCCGGGAGGCCATCCTTTCCGGAAAAAAGGGCTCGAGGGCATCGAGTTTCTCCCCCAACCCGATAAACTTGATCGGTTTGTCTGTGACCGCTTTGACAGAAAGAGCCGCACCTCCCCTGGCATCGCCTTCCATCTTGGTAAGGATCACTCCGGTGATATCAAGGCGCTCATTGAACTGTTCGGCCACATTCACCGCGTCCTGACCGGTCATGGCATCCGCCACCAGGAGGATTTCTGTTGGAGCGATCTTTTCCTTGATCCTAACCAGCTCCGCCATCAGCTCGTGGTCAATATGAAGGCGTCCGGCCGTGTCCATGATCAGAACATCTCCGCCCACAGCGCCTGCCTTCGAAAGAGCGTCCTGGCAGATTTCCTCCGGTTTCCGCTTTTTCTCATTTGAGTAAACGGGAACACCCAGTTGTGATCCCAATTTCTCAAGCTGTTCAACAGCAGCCGGTCTATAAATATCGGCCGGCACAAGGTAGGGGCTTCGTCCCCGGTTGTGAAGATACAGCGCTAGCTTTGCGGCTGTGGTGGTTTTCCCTGAGCCCTGGAGTCCGACCAGCATCAGCGTGTACGGGGTTCTCCCCGTCAGGTTGAGTTCCTGCCTGGCCTCCCCCATTAATCGTGCAAGCTCGCTGTTGACGATCTTGATGACCTGCTGAGCAGGGGTTAAACTCTCAAGAACTTGCTGACCCGTGGCCCGCTCGCGGACGTCGTCAATGAATTTCTTGACCACCTTGTAATTGACGTCCGCCTCCAGCAGGGCAAGCCGGACTTCTTTGAGGGCCTCCTGGATATTCTTTTCAGTTAACTTGCCGTGCCCTCTTAATTTTTTGAAGGTTTTACCGAATTTTTCGGATAAATTTTCAAGCATGAGAATCAGATCTTGGTAACAAGCCGAAAACTTTTAAACTAATATCTAATTCCTTCATATGTCAAGAAAAATTGGGGCTCTTCCCTGCCGCCGAAAGGCAAATAATATAAGGTTTGATTGAATCTTAACACATCTTGACATACATTTCTAAAACTTAAACAAAAAAAGAAACTTTCTTTTGACTCTTTTGGTCGATTTTAAGGTTGCCTCCGTGGATGATAATTTCTAATATTGCCCCGTTCCTGAGGCAT
>JASFTV010000355.1:0-3960 GCA_050050615.1 Desulfobacteraceae bacterium | reverse complement strand
TGAGAACACCCTCGGTGGTCTGCATAGCCGCTTTGTTTTGTTCCAAGAAAGCTTCAGTGGTAAAACCACCCTCCATGACCTCTGAAACAATCTGCGCTTCGAATTTCCCTTTATCGTCCGTATCAGGATGAAGCGTCAGATATAATTTGAAAAGCTTCTCTTTGTGTCTCTCTTCGATCCCCGAGAGTTTGTTCAGGATGCCCGCAACCTCTGTATCATCCATCGTTTTGCTCAGCGTCGAATAAAACTCTGCCAGCCCCTGTTCCATACCGTAGGCGAGGGTGACGATATCCGAAGGTGCCTCGTCGCCTGTAAGGTGCACCATACCCATCTCTGCCGGACCAAAGGCGGTCAAACCCTGCCACGCTTTAATACCGCCCTTCAGATTGTAGACCTCCTTGAATCCTTCTCCAGCCAAGAGCTGCGCAGCGGCACGGCTGCGCCCACCCATGGCTCAGTATGCGATGATCGGTCTTTCAGGGTCCAGCTCCCCAATTCGGTTTAGCAGTTCCGGCAGAGGGACAAGCTTGGCCCCAGGCAAATGGGCCTTCTCATACTCCGGGGGCTGACGTACGTCCAGCAAGGTATAGGTTCCTTCTTTGTGCTCATCAAAAAAGGCCTTGGCCTCTTCGGTATCCATGTTCTCTACAGGGGTGAGAAACTGCTTCCACTTCATATGCAGGGCTCCTTAAGCGGTAACGAAATCCTTTAAAAAATGGACCTTAGCACTACAACAGCTAAATCACAAGCGGATCACCCGTCCTCAAAAGGTTTTGTCAGAACGCACTGTACGCGTTCTTTCTTCGAAGACAACCATGGATAAGGGGAAATAACTGGAAAGATAAACATCAAAATCCACGCTGCAACTGAATTCATCAGCGTACGATAAAAAAAGGTCCTAATATTAGAGCGTTAGGGCCAAGGAGCGGGGTGCCATCTGGGAAAGGGCTGTTTTTCAGAAACGATGGTTGTAGAATCAAGGAAGACCTCAAGAAGAGCGGCCAAAATCCGCCGCGGCAGAAGTTGTTGTCTTGTCAACCCATGCTCGCGGGGTTATTATATTAAGGAGAGAAAAACTTTGATCACCAAGAGCTTAAACGATATAGCCTCTGAAGGAGGGGACAGGCATGGAGAAGGTCACCATAGAAGGGGTGGAAGTCCACCTGACGCAACCCGATGAGGTTTCCATGATCTGGGTGGGGCAACAGGAGCTTGTGACCCAGGTTCTGGCGGCCTGGATGGTTATCGGCGAAGAAGATTTGCCTCTCAATCCTCGCCTGATTGGAAAACCTGGGGTGGGTAAGACAACCTTGGCCTATCATGCCGGCCGCGTTCTCAAGAAACTGGTCTATCTTTTTCAGGCCACCATGGACACAAGACCGGAAGATCTCATTTTGACGCCCGTTATTTCAGAAACCGGAAAGATCAAATATATGGCCAGTTCAATCGTATCCGCGATGATCAAAGGCGGCGTCGCTATCATTGACGAGGGAAATAGAATGAGCGAAAAAAGCTGGGCTTCGCTCGCCCCGCTCATGGACAGGCGGCGCTATGTGGAATCCGTCGTGGCCGGCATCAAGATCAAGGCCCATCCTGACTTTCGGCTCTGTACGACCATGAACGACGATGCCAGCACCTTTGAACTCCCCGAATATATCGATTCGCGACTACAGCCCCAGATATATATCGACTTTCCAGAGAGGGATGAAGAACTGCTCATTTTGAAAACCAATCTGCCTTTTGCAGATGAGGAGATTCTCGAATATGTGGTGGATTTTCTTCAGACTGCCCACGAAATGGATGAGCGTTACACGGTGAGGGACGGTATCAACATCGCCCGTTATGCGCTCAAGCGGCTCGTGGAAAGCGGGGAGCGTTTAACATCGGGGGGCCGAAAAAAGAGGATCGTGGAATATATGAAAGAGGCAGCAACCATGATCCTGGATACCACAGCTGCGAAGTATTTCAGCGATACCATAGATGCGTATGACGAAGAAGCATAGGATTGAGTGGCGGAATGTCCGCCTCGTTCCGATCCTGCACGGCAAGATGGAGTTTGCTCTGGAGGTGAGGCGGCAGTTCGAGGTGTTCAGGCCTGACCTGGTAGCGGTGGAGTATCCAAATACTCTGAGGGACCCAATCCTGAGAGGTATCCAAAGGCTCCCCCTTCTATCCGCAGTATATTATCAGGAGAAGGACGGCACATTTGTTTACCTGTTGGTAGAGCCCACAGACGGTCAGGTGGAGGCGGTAAGACTGGCCCTTGAAAAAGGGTTGCCCGTGCACTTCATAGACCGCGATACGGAGGGTTATCCCCTGGACCGCTCTCCCATGCCTGACCCTTATGCGCTCAGCAAAATCGGCCATTTCCTCTACTGTCAGGCTTACCTTAGGGCATACGACCGCCCTGAACCCTCACTAGAAGACCGACTCCGGGAAAAGAACATGGCCTACCATCTCCAGCGACTGAGCAAAGGGGGTCAAAGAGTCTTCTTTGTAGGCGGTCTTTACCATGTTTCAGGCGTTTTGGATATGCTTGACCATCCTCAGACTGAGGTCATTGGAAAGAGGCATAGGGAAGGCGCTGGCCTTACCCATCTTCACGAGGAATCGAGCAGAGAGGTCATGACGGAGATGGCCTTTCTGGCCACTAAATATGAGCGTCTTAGGTCTCAAGATCCCATGAAGCCGATAGACCGATTAGAAATCAATCATGAACTTATAGGGGTTGCCAGAAAGAATTACTGGAAGAACGACAAGGAGGCGTTATCACGAAGTCAGATCAGGGTGTTGCATAAATTTGCCAGGAATTATGCCCTCATTACGGGTGCCTTGGTCCCCAACTTTTATCAGCTTGTCGTTGCTGCCAGGGGCGCGGCGGGCGACAACTTCGCCTATGAAGTCTGGGACAAGGGGAGTGAGTATCCATGGCAGAGTGAAAATCCCGGCCTTCCAATTCTTCGCCTGAAGGGAGAAGACCTCTTTCTTGATCAGAAGAGGATAAAATTCCACAGGCGCCTCAAGACCTTCAGAAGGCGGCTGGTTCCGGTGCCTGTGAAAAAGAGAATACGGGAGAAAACACCTGGCGAGTGGAAGCGGGATTTTGGACGGTTCTTTATCTGCTCTTACCCCCCAGAGGATGTCGTCGTTGAAGGTTACGGGCAGTACCTTCAGCAGAAGGCTCTGAAAATCAAATCTGAAGAGAATACCAGGATCGTCCCCTTTATCAGTTCCATGCTGGAGGGTCTCGATATCAGGGAAACCATCAGGGAATGGCCGGACGGGAAAATCTATGTCAAAGAGGCGAGGCCCTTTCGGGGTAAGGTGGGGTCGGTGGTTGTCATCTTTGAGCCCGACTTACCGGAAGAACAAGGGAAAGAGAATTTTCCCTGGAGGGTCACCTGGCTTGGCGAGCATGATCAGGAATCGGATATGGCCTTCTACAGCACCCCGGCGGGCGAGGTCATGGATGGTCCGGGAATTTCCAGGTGCCAGCACGGCGGGTTCATGCTGACCTATCCGCCCATGAGGGTCTTTGACATATGGAAAGATCCCTTTTTCAATGTGGCGAGAAACAAGCCTGAAAGGCTTCTCATGGCTGCCATCGATTATAGCCTGGAAAAGCATGTGGTCTACGTGGCGGCTTCGCCTCCTTCAGGGTGGTGCCAGAGCATGGCGGCAAGACTTGGGAAAAAAATCATCTACATGCCCATAGGCATTTTTTCTCCAATCACCTTAAAAAAGATCAGGCAGTTTCATGTCCTGGACGGCCACCATGTCAGAAGATATGCGAAACACTTCATCTAATACTTCGTTGCATAAATCAACGTTATTATAATGTCATTGCGAGGACCCCGCACTTGATGCGGGGGACGAAGCAATCTCGTCGTAACATGACAGAATGATGGGCTTTCCAACGTGGAGATTGCTTCACATTCGTTCGCAATGGGGTGTAGAAAT
>JASFTV010000354.1:0-3960 GCA_050050615.1 Desulfobacteraceae bacterium | reverse complement strand
TCGGCTTTGGGCGGCCCGTGGTACCTGAGGTGAAGTACAAACCGCATGGATCCTCGGAACTAAGCTCGACATCCGATCGGGTTGACGGGGCCTCTTCGACGAGTCTGGCAAAGGCTTCTGCATAGTCGGGGATCTCCTTCCCAGCGCAGATGTAGTGCTTGACATCCAGTTCATCCCTTATGGCATCGATCCGATCCACAAATTCTTCACCAAAAAGAATTAGGTCCGGCTCGGCCACATCAGCGCAGTACTTGATGTCCGCGCTCGTAAAACGAAAGTTGAGAGGTACCACCCACGCCCCGGTCCTTACAATGCCGAAATAGGCGATGAGCCAGTCAATAGCATTGTACATGAGGTGGATCACCTTCGAATCTTTCTCGATCCCCTTTTCCTTCAGAACGTTAGCGAAACGGTTTGCCCCTTCATCGAACTCTTTCCACGTAATCTCCCACCGCTTTTTCTCCCCCGGAATCCGTTCAACGAGGGCGATCTCATCAGGATACATCCGGCCGTTCCTTGCCAACATCTCCCCGATGTGTATATCCATGTGGGTCTTTGCCCTCCTCGTCCTAGAATGCCAAGCCCTTCAGTTTGGTCAATAATTGATGCTGCATTCTTTTAGCTTTGGCGCCCGGTATGCTCAGAGCGGGGATTGTGAGGGTCGGGTTTGGGCCAGCCTAACATATTCACGAACCGATATAAAGGACCATGACAGCATCTTTTTCATAGATCCGGACTCATCCAGTAAATTCGCGAAATTGGGGTCACATCTTGACATTGCACATTTTCTTTTAAGAGCATATCGACAATCGATGAGAATGTCCAATTTCAAGGGGCTGTTGCCCAAATCACATTGAGTGTTGTTCTTGAAGGTCGTTGATACCTTTTCTTGCATACCGAGGCTCCCGGCCTGGTCATTTCAACAGGTTATGGAATAGGGGACCGCTGACTTTCTCTATTTGCTGCCTTGTACCTGGATGCTCACAATAGACGCTGCGATCTCTTTGAGCTCTTCCACTGACAGGTTCGACTCTCCAATCACGGATCGCACAAACGGGTCTGTAGGCGCCACCATCATTCCAATCCGTTTTTCAGCTTGAATCACAACCTCTTTAAAGCCCGCAGCCCTTATTGCAGCGAGATAGTCCTCCTTTAGAAGGGCACCGGCCACGCAACCGACATAGGCATCTATGCTTTCCTTGACGGCATCAGGAAGCGGCTTGAGCAGAACGATGTCGGAGATCATCAGCCGCCCGCCAGGCCGGAGCGCTCGATATGCCTCACGAAACACCCGTTCCTTGTCAGGCGAAAGGTTAACCACGCAATTCGAGATGACCACATCGACCGTGTTGTCACCCACAGGAAGGTTCTCGATCTCACCGAGGCGAAATTCCACATTGGTGTCGTTGCCTTGTTCAGCGTTTTTCCGGGCAAGACTGATCATCTCCGGCGTCATATCCACACCGATCACCCTGCCTGTGTCTCCCACTTTTTGGGCTGCCAAAAAGCAATCCAATCCTCCGCCGGAGCCAAGATCGAGGACGACTTCTCCCTCCTTTAAGGATGCAAGCGCTGTGGGATTGCCGCACCCCAGGCCAAGATTGGCATCGTCAGGAACGGATTTCAGTTCATTTTCCGAATACCCCATCGACGTACTAATGTTCACCGGTTGTGTGGTTGTGCCGCAGCATGAACTGGCCGTGTTGCAACAAGCGTTTTTGCTTTTGGCCATTTGCCCGTATTTCTCTCTTACAATATCCCTCACATCTGCCATGTCATCACCTCACTCCAAGATTCCTTTCATAATCGGCCCGAGCATGCCCTTTACAGGCTCCGCAAAGTCATCAGCCTTCATAAGGGTAATGCAGCAGACCTCCCCGTCTCGCTCCCAGCTAATCACGGCAAGTTTATCGCCGCCCCTTATGCCGGCCTTCTGACGCAATTCCTTTGGAAGCAAAAGCTGGCCGCGGCCGTCAACAGTGACCAGGGCGTCGATCTTGCAACAGCTCACGTCAAGGGATTTTGGGGCTTCCGCAACCCGTGTCTCGCTTTTTCTCGGTCTTGCCATATCTTCTCCTTTTTCATGATATTCCGAAAATGCTGAATAAGCGACTTATACAATATATGCTGAGCCATCTCATTGTCAAGGGCCGCCCACAAATTTTTCTGCCGTCCTAGTTTTCGAGCCACTTCATTTCCGGCGATACCGGCCGGAAGCCCTATGAGGTTGATCAGAGACTTCCGGGTCATGCACTTTGCAGGTATTGAAGCGGTGGGTCACGTGTTAGGCGTATGCCGGCAGGTGGTGTGTTCCTTTGCCCAGCCCTACAATCTATCACAACGGATTCCCTTGAGGGTCTCTTCCAGGTCATCATCCATGACCTTTGCAAATTGATGAAGCGGGTAATGAGCGTCACAGGACCTGCAACTCATGAATACCCGGCGTCACCTCTTTTTCACGACCAACGGCCCTCCACAAGTTAGGCAGGCAGGGACATCTTTTTCCATATCACTTCTCTACAGAGGAGGAAGAGATCCATAAAAAAGGGGATCAGGTCTCAACAATACAAGAAAAGTTGAGAGCTGTCCCCCTTTTGGCTATCCAGGGAATTTATCGAAACTAAGCCTTCTCGTACTTAAATGAAAGATTGACTCTGGCCCGGTAAAGCGCAACCTTCCCGTTCTCTACGGTCATATCCAGTTTAACGACCTCAGCAACTCTCAGGTCCCTCAAGGTCCCTGCTGCCGTTTCGATCGCAGTCTTGGCTGCATCTTCCCAAGACACATCGCTGGTCCCCACAAGTTCAATGATGTTGTATGTGCTTACCGCCATATCCGCCTCCTTTAGAAAATGTTTTCTTGAATCAAAACGACCCCCTTTCAGCGCAACACAATAATAGGCTGAAGCCCATTAGTCAAGTTCAACAGAAAACGGGTAAACGCTTACCCATATTTTGTTTGAAAAGCAAGAGCCCTCATTGGTCATATTCTGGCGAAACCAAGAGTTTCTGTCCCGGATAAATCGGTTGGGTCGACATTAGGTCGTTAAGGTATCGTAATTGATCCACCGACATGCCGTGTTGTTTTGCAATGTCCCACAGGGTATCCCCAGGTTGAACCACGTAGATCCTAGGTGCTGGTTTTTGAGGGAAAAGCGTTCTCTGTAGGGGTTCGGTAACAAATCTCTTGATCAGCCACTTCAATTCTGGATTTCTTATTTGCTCGATTTCTTCATCCGAAATATAATAATAGACCAAACCTTCGCAGCTTTTGGTCAATATCCCCTTTTCTGTAAGAAATCCTCTGAGTTGTTCCTTGAATGCTTTATCTTGCAATCTGTCGACATCTTCTTTAGACACAAAGAATCCGCTGTTTATTTCGGCAAGATCATCTAGCTTTGAGGCATTCTCGTAGGAGCTGACGACTGAGCAGAATATTCCCCCTAACAGCACAAGGAGAAAAAACCAAGTAGAAACCCGCGTATTCAGCGCCTCGGGTATCTTTTGCTTCAGCCATTTCAATCCAGCAGCCCTCCACGGAACTTAAACCAGGGAAAAGGAGACAGATTATTTTCACCCAATATCCTTTTCCTGTAAACGTTTTCATTTATCAGAATTCCCATCCTAAGGCAAGAACAAGGCTCATTTTTCCGGATTGACATTGTCAATCCATGCAGTCATCTTGGTCCCCCTTTACATTACATGATTTGCTCCTCTCTGCAAAAACCGCGGCAGAGAGCCCCGTCCGGAAGGGCGGGGGTGAATGGCGCCTCGTTTTTGTGGGGGCGCAGGAGGCTTGCCCCCGCGGTTCTTAAAACGCGAAATGGGTTAAACCCATTTCGCTCTGAAGCCGCCCATGGCGGCATTCCGGAAAATACGAGGCATTTTCCGGTTGTGAAGATGTCCGCGCCTTAGCGCGGGGAGCTTCACTTCAAATGCGGAGGAAGGAGGCTCAACTCCG
>JASFTV010000353.1:0-3966 GCA_050050615.1 Desulfobacteraceae bacterium | reverse complement strand
AAGGAAGGCCTGCGCAGGATCACCGGAGGAGCAATCAAGGCTAGCGTCGAGGAGCTCGAGAAAGGGGGGAAGGCCACCGAGGCAATGATTGCGTCCGCAGTTGACGGCGTTGTGGAAGGAGTCAAAAAGGGTCTGCAAGACGAAGTTGAGGCCTTAGAGGCGCAGATGAAGCAAATCAAGGTGAGGCTTCGAGAAGAGGAGAAGAAAAAGTCCCTCGATTTGCACGCTGCATTGGAGGGCGCTAGCGAAAGTACAGAGGCGTTCACCGGAGAGGTGAAGGAATTGGTGGAGGACGCTGTGGTTGATGCCAAGCTCAAGAATGCCCTGATCCTGGGTCTTACCCGTGAAACGGTCAAAGAGGCCGTCAAGCAGGCTATTGAAATAGGCAAGGATGTCGAAGAAACAGTGACGAACATCACCAGAGATGCCACTCTAAAGGCCCTGGCTGAGGCCCGGTTCAGCGCAGAGAAGGTAAAAGAGGTTTCAAATATCGTTCTTTCAGGGGCGACTGAGGCAGCCGAGGAAACCGGAAGCTATGTGAGGGAGGTGGCCCAAGGTGCCGTAAGGGGATCTCGTGAAGGCGTCATGCGAGCTGCAAGAAGGGTCAAAGAGGATGTGTCAGAGAAAGGTGAAAAAGCCGAGAAACATATCCGTGAAGATGTGACTAAAACAAAGGAAGATCTGGAGGCGGCCCAGGAGGTTTTTCTGGAGACCTTGAACAGGCTGTCTCGCCGTGTCAGTGATGTCACCGGGGAGGTTTTTACCAACCTTGCTAAAAAGTCCCGGGAAGTAAGCTGGGGTGCCAAAGAAGAAGCGGGACAGATCAGAGAATATGCCACGGGGCGCATTAAGGAACTGGGTAAGGGGTCCTTGGATAGGACGGCCCAGGCAACCGGCAAAGCGGTTCAAGGTCTGGCTGAAGAAGCGAAAGAACTGGGCAAACGATCCATGTATATAGCCAAAGGCGCGATTTCGGGGTTGTTAAAAGGTGCCAAAGATGGTCTCAAAAAAGGGGAAGAAGCATCCTCGGGCCAAACGCCAGAAAGAGGGGAAAAAACCCTGGGAATGAAAGAAGCCTATCAGAACAAGATGGAAGCACGTTTGGAGGAATGGAAAGCTGAAATAGACAAACTCAAAGCCAAAGCCGAAAAGGCTGAAGCCGAGGCTCAGCTCGAATACTTTAAACAGATAGAAAAGTTACGGGCCAAACAGGAAGTCGCGAACGAGAAGCTCAGAGCACTTATGCAGGCGAGTGACGATTCCTGGCAGGATCTGAAAGCGGGCATGGAGAGTGCCTGGATCGACTTGAGCGAGTCCGTGAAATCCGCCATATCAAGGTTCAAGTAATTTTTTGTCCAGATAACGCATTGATATTCGACGATAAGTGGAAGTTCAAGATGAATTCCGTTCAATAGATCCCATATTCGAAGTACTCTAAAAGAGAGCAACGAGGATAAAAGACAAGGGAGGAAGAAAACATGTTGCCCATTGTAAAGATCTTATTTCCAACCGACTTCAGTGAACCGTCCTACGAAGCACTGAAGACAGCGAATGAATTGGCCAGCCATTTTTCTGCGGAACTTATTCTTATTCACGTCGTTTCAACAACGCCGGTCATACCCGCATCGCCCGGGCTAACCGGCTTCCATCTTCCGAAAGTAATCGAGGAAATGAAAGGTACCGCCCAAAAATCCCTTGAGGGAATGGTAAGAGAAAAGGTGGAGGGAGAAACCCGATCACGCGCAATGGTCGTGACGGGCAACCCGCCGGACGAGATTGCCCGTGTGGCCACTGATGAGAAAGTAGATCTCCTCGTGATTGCTACACACGGTCTAAGCGGCTGGCGGAAATTCATTTTTGGTTCCGTTGCGGAGAAGGTCGCCAAACTCTCCCCCTGTCCCGTTCTGCTGGTTCAGTCTCCATCTGAGGAGACTTAGATAAGCGGCCGCCGGGCTGCCGTCCTCACTGAGATATCGCCAGGAAGACTGCAGTGCGTATTTGGAGGTGGTTTAGACGAGGTCTTGCGCCTACTTTGAAAAAAGCCGGCGAATCTCATTGGAAGGTCATGAAAGGTTCGATTTCAACAATTTCTCCCTCCTGGCTGTCAGGAGCAATCGCGAATGCCTCCAAATATCTCCTGTCCGGTTCCGGGAGCGAGGTACTGATGGCAGGGTCCAGCTCTCCGCCGCGAGTCACCATGTGGGCGAGGAATGCAACGGGTGGTACCTCCTTGACCTGGGTGACCACGTCCAGATAGACACTGCTCACATCTCGAAATATCTCGCTATCCGCTGAAAGTCTGCTGAACAGGTTTCTGAACCTGTCCAGGGCCTCCTCCACACTTTTAGCATCGACCAGACACGTGAAATACCCGTGCTTCGGCTTCTCCTCAAAACCGTTAAAAGAAAAATGTCCGATATAGAACATATAGAGTTCCTCCTTTGTGTGCATGATTACGTTTATGTGAGTTTAAAGTAAATACTGTGCATTGTGTATTTGGAGGTTCATTGTCACCCGTCTTCAGCCTGAATCTGAATGCTTCTTATCATGCGGCAGAATACATGATCCACCTTATACACAAGAAGCTATCATCCCTATTAGGATTTTTAAAGGAGGTCAGAGATATGAGCCGCTATGCCGGTCCAGACGAACAAATGGTCGTGGAGCTTTATGTGAAAAACATGAAGGAATCCTGCGAATTTTACCGAAGTTTGGGGTTCCAAGTGGTAAAAGAGGAAGGGAGCTATGCCGAACTCAAATGGGGCAATGCCCTGCTCTTCCTTGAAGAGGACAGCGGGGCCCCTTCACCTTCGATAAATCCTGTGGGGAATATTCGGATTCTAGTGCCCAATGTGGACCACTACTGGGTTCTTTCCCAGAAACTGGGCATCCCCGTCATACAGCCAATCGAGAATCGACACTACGGTCTGAGAGATTTTACCATTGCCGGCCCCGACGGTATGGGGCTGCGGTTTGCCACGCGCCTTTCCGATCTGGGAGCAAGAGAAGGAAATGGAGCCCCAGGCCAGTAATCATCCACTAAGAACCCGTCTCATTAGGCACGATGTGTAAGAGATGTTATGGAGTGCTTTTGCGGGTACCGATGATGTTTATGTCAAAGTGGAAGAGGGTGAAATTTATAAAGAGCAAAAAGTGCCATAAGAAAGGATGGAGGACAAAATGAGACTCAACATCAAAGCAATGGCATTCGGTATGGGTATACTGTGGGGTGGCGCAGTGCTCATTGTGGGGATTGCAAACCTCATCTGGTCTGGCTACGGAATGGGATTTCTACAGGTCTTGGCCTCTATTTATCCGGGTTACAAGGCCTCTCGTTCCATCGGTGATATGTTCGCCGGTGTCCTGTATGCCCTGGTGGACGGTGGGCTTTTTGGTCTGGTTGTTGCCTGGCTCTACAATCGTTTTCTGGGCCGCTCGACGGCAGTTGCCGGCGATGTGAAGCGGGAGGCCGGCGTGCGTTATCCGCCTGTCGAGCCCCGGACCTAAATACCCGAAACAACAGGCCGAGGGACAACTTCTTGCTGGTTGAGAATCTGATCGGGCAGGGCAGGTTCGATGAGGCGCAGGTCCTCCTACTTCGCATGGAAAATTTCGCCAATCGCCCCGGATTATTTTCCGAAGAATACGGTGTGACGTGGCAGGAGATGCTTGGAAATTTTCCCCAGGCCTTTACGCATATCGGCTATATCAACAATGTGGTATCTCTTTGCAGATCCCGCGCGTCCATTGAAAAATCTTCCCGTAAGAAAAGACTGCCGGAGATGATTGTCCAAAAATTGACACCAAAGAAATTCCTATTAAATCCTGGACAGCGGCAGAAAGGAGACTCCTCGAAGAAAATTGCCGCTGACCTGAAGCATTTGATGAACGTCCTACGGGGCGCTTTTTTTTCGCGTGGCAGAAGGCCGGATTGCCTATGAGGAAATGGCCGGTTCGAAGGTCTAC
>JASFTV010000352.1:0-3976 GCA_050050615.1 Desulfobacteraceae bacterium | reverse complement strand
GCCAGAAACCGTGCTCCATGATATCGCCGAAATTCTTCCCTACATGATCTTAGGTGGTCCAAGACAGTGGGAAGGCTGGGTCTCTCAGATACGGGCAAAGATTGCTGAGGCAGGTGCCGTTGAGAGAGCGGTGTACAACATCTTCATGCCCATAGCATTGAAGGTTGCCGACTTGAAGCTGAAAGGAAAGCGCGCACCTGGCTATTTGAAGTTTCTCTATACCCTGTCTGAGATTGTTCTTCTTCGACAGCTCCGGGATCGTATTGGGTTGAGCAAGGCCAGGTTCGCAGCCACAGCAGGTTCTGTTCTTGGAGAAGATACCTTCAAATTTATCGCTGCTATTGGCGTGAAGCTCAGGCAAGTTTATGGCAGCTCAGAAGGCGGGATGATATCCGGGCATCTGGAAGATGACATCCGTGTGGCAACCGTGGGGCCGCCTTTGCCGGGCGTCAAAGTGAAGATTTCTGACGAGGGAGAGATCTTGGTGCAGAGTGATTATGCCTTCTCCGAATATTACAAAGACCCAGAGGAGACGGCGAAAGCCCTGAGAGATGGATGGTGGTACAGTGGTGATGCGGGCACGGTCGACGAGCATGGCCACATTATTTTTATGGATCGCGTATCCGAGCTCGGTGAACTCAAGTCTGGAGCAAAGTATGCGCCCCAATATATTGAAAGTGGCCTCCGGTTCAGCACGTACATCAAAGATGCGATGTCCGTGGGAGATAAGAGTAGAGATTTTGTGACCGCCATCGTTATCATTGACTTCGAGAACGTAGGCAGATGGGCGGAGATCAATCGGGTGCCTTACACGACCTTCACTGATCTGTCCCAAAAGGCTGAGGTGGCGGACCTCATGCGCACCGATGTTGACAGGGTTAACCATGCCCTTCCTGAAGTGGCAAGAGTAAGAAGGTATGTGCTTTTACACAAGGAATTTGATCCGGATGAGGCAGACTTGACGCGAACCCGGAAACTAAAGAGAGAGGCCCTAGAAAAGCGTTACGAGGAATTGATTGAAGCGATGTATGCCGGCAAGGAGGAGATCGAAGTCGAGGCGGAGTTCACTTACCAGGATGGGAGGAAAGGGCTGCTCAAGACAGCCCTGAAGATTCATCGGATGGAATAATCCAAAAAAGGAAACAGGCCAACATGCTGAGCGTGAACAATATCGAGGTCGTTTACCACGATGTCATTCTTGTCCTCAGAGGGGTGTCTTTGGGTCTTGAAGAAGGACAGGTCATGACCCTATTGGGTGCCAATGGGGCAGGTAAGACAACCACCCTCAAGGCCATATCGGGTTTGTTGAAAACGGAAGTGGGCAAGGTTACCCACGGCAACATCCACTTCAATGAGCAGAGAATCGATCGGATGGGTCCGGAGGACATCGCTCGGATGGGAATTATCCAAGTCCTGGAAGGAAGGCGGGTGCTGGAGCAATTGACCGTGGAAGAAAATCTCATTGTGGCTACCTACCTTCTCAGAGACCGCTCTCGGTCAAAGGAGGACCTAGAAGCGGTTTATACCTACTTCCCGAAATTGACTACCCTCAGGCATCAAAAGAGCGGATATGTCTCAGGGGGCGAGCAGCAGATGTGTTTGTTAGGAAGGGCCCTAATGGCCCATCCCAAACTGATGCTTTTAGATGAGCCTTCCCTCGGACTTGCTCCTTTGTTGGTCCAGGAGATCTTCAAAATCATCAGACAGATCAACGAAGAAGAGCAAACCGCTATTCTACTTGTGGAACAGAATGCCATTGCTGCATTGGATGTTGCAGTATATGGCTATGTCATGGAAAACGGTAGGGTTGTGCTGGACGGTACCGCGGACGATCTCAAGGAGAACGAGGACGTGAAAGAGTTCTATCTGGGGTTCGGGGCTCTTTCTCAAAGAAAGAGTTATCGGGACGTCAAACATTACAAAAGGCGTAAACGCTGGTTGGGTTAGCCCATTGTGCCTGAACCGATGGTATTGGTTTCATAGCATGGCTCTTTGTTGATGCGGGAATGCATAACCCTCTGATTGGCGGTCTAATAGGAAGCGGTTTTGGGATCTATACGGTTTTGTATTCCTCCTCACTGGTGCACAAAACAAATCAAAATCTAAAGTTTCCACCATATAAGCGCCTGTTTTTACACGATGCTCCATGCTACCCGGAATTCGGTTTTCCCTCGTCACCTGACCCAGGGAAACCGTTTTTGGACAAGAATGATTCCTCCTGAAGTCTTAAGATGAAGAAGGTCCATGACCAAGAACCCCACCATTCGTGCTCATAAATCGCAGCCCCAGCAAAGCCCCTCCATTATTAGCAAGCACCAGGCTCTTTTTTTGAATGCCATCAAATGTCTTCTAAGAAACCCCGTCCGGAGTGGCGTCGTTATTCTATCTCTCGTCGCCCTTCTCACCCCTTTTGTTACAGGGATAGCCATTTGTGAAGGCATAAAGTCCCAGTATAGAAGTGCCCTGGAGCAGGGCGGTGATCTTTATGTGGCAAGGGATAACTATGGGAGCAATGCCCCGATTGAACTGGACATCATGGAGCAGATCCAGAGCATTCAGGGCGTCACCCATGTGGTGCCCCGTGTCATTGGTCGTACGTATGTAAAAGGGAAGTTCTTAGCTGTCTTGGGCACGGCTCCTAAATACTTTCCATCATCCATTGAGATCATTAAAGGGAGAAAGCCTAGAATGAAGGGAGAGGTTCTTTTGGGCCAGGAAGTAGCCAAATTTGCCAGCCTTGATGTGGGGAGTCGGTTTTCAATGAAGAGAAAACCCGTGCAGGTATTCAAGATCGTCGGACTTTTTACCTCTCCTTGCAACATATGGAATACGGACCTCTTGCTCATGGATTTTGAAGATGCCTCTTATCTTTTCGGGCTAGAAGATAAGGCAACGGACATTTCTGTCATGACACGACCGGGATATGAAGAGATCGTGGATATCATTGTTCGGCTTTCCGAGGAAAACGAAAAAAGTGCGCAACCGGCGTTAAGGGTTCAGACCAGGGAGCTCATTGATCGCTATTCCCAGAGAGGCTTCAACATCAAGGCGGGCGTCTATGCAGGCTTCTATTGCCTTGTCTTTGCCCTTGGCATCCCATCCATTGGCGTTATCTCAGGATTCGGTCTCTCTGAAAGACGACGAGAAATCGGCGTGATGAAGGCCCTGGGTTGGCAGACACAGGAAGTGCTGGAAATGGTGGCCTTGGAAAATCTCATATTGAGTATCCTTAGCGTACCTTTTACTATCCTGGTGACAGCGGGGTGGATTTATCTTTTCAACGGTGCTGGGATCTCGAAATTCTTTATCGCTTCCCTAGACGTGATGATCCCGTTTTCGGTTCCTTCAAGGATTTTCCCGATTCCTGTGTTCCTGGGTGCGTTGCTGGCGATCGTACTGACGATGGTTGGGAGTATCTATTCTACGTGGCGGACCTCCATTGTGCCCCCTTCTGAGGCCATGAAGTTGTAAGAGAGACGCGGTCGTAAAGAAAAGGATGTAGGCAGAGAAAATGAGAGGATTATCTTTTATCACCGGTCTCATTATAGCGGCAAGCCTGTCTGCTCTGGTTGCTTTTGTACAACAGCGACACGGTGCATCACGGTGCTCTCTTGACGGTAGTCTCATCAAACCGATGTATGAAGTAATAATCATTCAACAAGATGATGAATCGTCGGAGCGATTCTGTTGCGTTTTGAATGCCCAAATCTGGCTGGAAAGAAATACAAAGCCGGTTTCTTCCATCTGGGTCACGGATGAGATCACAGGGGATAGGATAAGGGCGGAAGAGGCCCATTATGTTTCAAGCACGATCATAACCACACCACACACCAGAAACAGGATCCATGTCTTTGCACAAAAAGAGAGCGCAGAAATTCACGCTCGGCAGTTCAACGGAAAGTTGGTCACGAATCCGCTCAGAACTCCGCAAAAGAGACCTGTCAAGCTCGTGACATACAAGCCTGATTCCCCTGAC
>JASFTV010000351.1:0-3999 GCA_050050615.1 Desulfobacteraceae bacterium | reverse complement strand
GATGGGGATGTCCTGATCATGGTTGCCGATGCCTTGCGCGATCAGGTGAACAAGGTACTCTCCGGTCTTCGCCTGCATCTCGCTGATAGGTTGGGTTTGATCCGTGAGGATCGCTACTGCCCTGTATGGGTGACCGACTTTCCCCTATTCGAGCTCAAGGATGGGAAATTGAGCTCGCAACATCACCCTTTTACAATGCCGGACCGAACGGATTTCGATCCAACAGACAAAGAGGACTTACTCAGCCTCAATTCCAGGGCCTACGACCTGGTTATCAACGGGGAGGAACTGGGCGGGGGAAGCATGCGTATCCACGATATGGAAATCCAGAAAAAAATCTTTCTGGCTCTTGATTTGACTCAGGATGAGTTGGAAAACAAGTTCGGCTTCTTTCTCAAAGCGCTGGAATACGGTACGCCGCCCCACGGCGGCCTGGCCCTTGGGTTGGACAGGGTCATCGCGATGATTTTGAAAGCGCTTTCTATTCGTGAAGTCATCGCCTTTCCAAAAAACCGAAGCGCGTTCTGTCCGCTGACCCGGGCCCCGTCCCCTGTGGAGAAAGCTCAACTCGACGAGTTACGCCTGCTGAGATTAGCTCCGGGTCTTGGGATTGAAAAAGCGCCAAGACCGTCCATGCGACAGCCAAAAGCAGAACCCGAGATGGTGGACCGCCCCATTTCAGAAAAGATCTCCATAAACCACGTCAGACATATTGCGAAACTCGCACGGTTGAAACTCAGCGATTCCGAGGCTTCCGCATATCAGATGGACCTCAATGCCATATTGGATTACGTGGAGACATTAAGAGAGCTAGACACAGAAAATGTCCGCCCTATGAGCCACGTGCTGAAGCTAAGTAATGTTTGGAGAGACGATAAGGCCGGAAAATCAAAAAGAACAGAATCCATACTATCGAATGCCCCCGTTAGGGAGGGGGATTATTATAGAGTCCCAAAGATCATAGAAGGTTAGAACATGGACTTGTGCGATCGAAGTGCTTCTGAACTGGCCGCCATGCTGAGGCGAGGAGAAACCAGCTCGCGGGAAATCACTGAGTCCGTCTTAAAGCGGATCGACGAGAAAGAAGCCACCATTAACGCCTTTATCACAGTTACCCCTGAAATCGCCTTGAAGCAGGCCGATGAAGCAGACAGAAGATTCCGAGAAGGCAAGAAGATACCCCTTTTGAATGGGATACCGATTGCGATCAAGGACATTTTATGTACAAGGGGAATCAAAACCACATGCGGTTCAGCCATCCTGGGCAACTATATCCCCCCATATAATGCCACCGCCGTCAAAAAGGCCCTCAAAAGCGGCGCTGTATTGATAGGAAAAACGAATATGGATGAATTCGCCATGGGCTCTTCTAATGAAAACAGCGCCTTTGGTCCGACCCGCAACCCGGTCAACCCTGAATACGTGGCCGGCGGCTCGAGTGGCGGATCTGCAGCAGCTGTGGCAACAGGAGAGAGCGTGCTGGCCTTGGCCACTGATACCGGCGGTTCTATCCGCCTCCCATCCGCCTTTTGCGGCGTTGCCGGTATTAAGCCTACATATGGGAGGGTTTCCAGGTATGGATTGATTTCTTATGCCTCATCGCTGGATCAGGTCGGCGCCGTTGGTCGTACGGCCGAAGATTGCGCCATGTTGTTGAATGTCATTTGTGGACATGACCGATTGGACACCACTTCAGCGGACATCAAGAAACCGGACTTCTGCCGCTATCTGAACAAGGGCATTAAAGGGGTCAGGGTAGGCCTCCCAAAAGAGTATTTCGTGGAAGGTTTGGATACCCAGGTCAAAGATCAGATCATAAAGGCGGTCAATCTGTTGGCCGAGAACGGGGCACACATCATCGAAATCTCATTGCCACACGCCAGGTATGCGATCAGCGCCTACTACCTCATAGCGACCGCCGAAGCGAGCAGCAACCTTGCCCGTTATGATGGCGTGAAATACGGTACCAGATCCAGAGAGGATGTCGCGGATTCGGGAGAGATGTACGAAGAGACGCGAAGTGTAGGGTTTGGCAAAGAGGTGAAACGGAGAATCATGCTGGGAACCTATGTTCTATCGGCCGGATACTACGACGCCTATTACATAAAGGCGCAGCAAGCAAGGATGCTCATCAAAGAGGATTTTGACAAGGCTTTTGAGAGCGTCGATTGTATGTTGACGCCTGTTTCTCCCTCTCCCCCGTTTAGGTTGGGCGAGAAGATTGCCGAGCCCTTGCAAATGTATCTTGTGGATATATACACCGTTTCCCTGAGCCTGTCCGGATTACCAGGAATGAGCGTCAATTGCGGCAGGGTCAACGGGCTGCCGGTGGGCATGCAGATTATCGGAAAGCCGTTTGAAGAAGAGATGGTCCTGCGCGTCGGCCATGCGTATGAGTCACTGAGAGAAAGATTGGAGTAATGGAGTACGAAACGATCATCTGTTTTGAGACACATGTGGAGCTAAAAACAAAGACAAAGCTCTTCTGCGATTGTGCCGTAACCTACGACGCACCCCCGAACAGTCACATCTGTCCTGTCTGCACAGGTCAACCTGGAGCCCTCCCAGTTCTAAACAAAAGGGCGGTCCAGTATACGATCCAGGCTGGCCTCGCCCTGAATTGTACCATTAACAGGCGTTCTCGTTTTGCCAGAAAGAACTATTTCTACCCGGACCTGCCCAAAGGATATCAGATCTCTCAGTACGAACGGCCTTTTTGCCAAGATGGCTACCTGGAAATAACGGGCGAGGATGGCCGCCCTTACCCGGTCGGCATTAAGCGCATTCACCTCGAGGAAGATGCTGGCAAATTGGTGCACGCCTCAAGCTCCTCTGAATCCTCGAAATATAGTCTCGTGGATTACAATAGAGCCTGCGTTCCCCTCCTGGAAATCGTTGGCGATCATGAGCGAAATCCTGTGCGCTCTATACAGGAAGCCCGCGTCTATTTGGAGAAACTGAGGCAAACGCTTAGATATATGGATATCAGCGATTGCATCATGGAAAAAGGCCAACTCCGCTGCGATGTCAATGTTTCCATACGTCCTAAGGGGTCTGAGGCCCTTGGGAATCGGGCCGAAATAAAAAACATGGCCTCCTTTAAATTCATTATGGCGGCCCTTGAGTACGAGGTCAAAAGGCAGTCAGAGACCCTTCAATCCGGGCGGGTAGTCTCTCAGGAGACAAGGCTTTTTGATGAGAAAAAGGGAATCACCTTACCCATGCGAAGTAAAGAGGATGCCCCTGATTATCGATATTTTCTTGATCCTGATCTGGTTGAGATTGACCTTGACCTGGCGTTTATCGAGAAGATAAGGAAAGGCATGCCCGAATTGCCTAATCAAAGGGTAAACCGTCTCATTGAAGAATTCGGAATTCCGAGAAATGAGGCCCTTGTCCTAACCAAAGATAAACAGGTATCCGATTATTTCAGCGCTTGCGCGCCTCGCTGCCAAGATACACGTAGGCTGAGCCGGTGGATTATCAAGGAGTTATTTAAGCTTCTCAACGCAGCCTCCCTGCCCATACAAAAATCTCCTGTCAGTCCGAAGCACTTTGCAAAACTCATCAGTCTCATCGCCCAGGGCGAAATCACTGATAGGATAGCGCAAAACATACTGGAAGAGATGTTTCACAAGGGCGTCAGTCCCGAGGCGGTTATTGCCAAGAAGGACTACAAAGCTATTCATGATATCAATGTCTTGGAAAAGGTATTGAATGAAGTGTTAGAAGAAAACCCTGAGCTCGTGTCCCAAATCAAGGAGGGGAAGACCAAACTGATCCATTATTTGATTGGCCAGGTTATGAAAAAGACCCATGGAAAGGCGAACCCCAAGACAGTCAGCGAGTTGATCGACCAGAAACTTCTCGCATAAGCACCCGTCGTAAGAAGTAATGATCGTATTTCTATTGCCCGCTATCATTCTTGTCCAAAAACGAATCAGTGCTTCGTGCGAGTCATGGGGGTCTCTTTTCAAAAACGAAGGGCATCGAGGAACA
>JASFTV010000350.1:0-4004 GCA_050050615.1 Desulfobacteraceae bacterium | reverse complement strand
AAGGAGATTCTCGGAGAAGAACAGGCGTTGCTCAAGCCATTCCGGTTTGATCGTTACAGGAAGGGTGAATTGCACCCCGTTTCCCACAGCCCTTTCCCCTGGAGTTAGGGTTGGATGGCTGACGCGGAATGCGGGCTTAGACATAGATCGGCGAGGGAGGATTCTATTGGAAACTATTATGCCTATCCAAGATCAAGCGGATGAACCCATCCGCCTGGAAGAAAGCGATCTGCTGGCCGGAATTCATCTGGACGCACTCAGAGTCTTGGAGGAGGTCGGGGTTAAATGTCATTCCCCAGAGGTGAGGCACATCTTCGAGGATACCGGCCTGGCCGCTTTTGATGAAACCACGGGACATATCCATGTGCTGCCTTCACTCGTCGAACAGGCTTTAAGCCTGGCACCAAAACGGGAGCAGTACTGGATTCCTGAAAATTCTTTCGGCGTAGGGGGAACCGCACCCTTTGTGTATGACGACGAGAGCGGAGATCTGGTTGAGCCCACCTTTGAACACCTCGCCCGCATCGCGAGGATTGTCGACCAAGCCGATGTCGTCCATTTCATGGCCAGAGGTGTATTGCTGAAAAATCGAGAAGTCGAGGTCATAAACACCATTGTCGAAAACTGCCGCAAACCCATATATGTGGCTGCTGTGACCGAAGCAGGGATTGCTCGTGCAGAGGAAATCCACAAGACAAGAGGCGGTATCACGGTCCAATTCTCTATCATCAACAGCCCCCTGAACGTCATCGAAAGCATGATCCATCCCTTTCTGTCATGCCTGCGGACAGGGATCCCCGTCTATGTTTCCACCATGCCCATGGCAGGGCTCTCCGCCCCTTATTCTATGTCTGGCCTCCTCACGCTGACCCATGCTGAAGCCCTGTTTGGCATTACCCTGGCCCAATTGGTCAATCCGGGCCTAGCGGTCGTTCACGCCGGACTCCCCTCCATTGCCAACATCCAAAAAAACTATGCCGTGGATCTCGGCCTCATGTCCCACAACATCGCAAATCTGCTCCAGGAGAAAATCAACAAGCGACTTGAAATTCCTTCCATCCAAACCGCTTGCACCACCAGCCAGGAGAGGCCGAACAAGCAGGCGGAGGAGGATGCCGTCAAGGGCTTTGCTCTGATGAAGAAGTACGGTTTTCACCAGATGCGCCATGCCTTCGGGTTTTTAAAGGAACTGATCTCTTTTTCCATTGCCAAGCTAGAACGACATATCGATCTTTGCCGTGAAACAGGCCCTGACCAGAGCTCAGCCATTAGCATCGATCCCTATGACCCGGAAGGCTTTGAGGTCATCCGCCGCAACGGCAGCAAGGCCAATTACATGCGCGACGACCACACCCTGAAACATACAGGGGTCGCCTTTCTTGCCTAGTACTTAGTTGCATAAATCAACTATAATGTCATTGCGAGGACCCCGCACTTGATGCGGGATGCTGCACCTTACATCTGTGGCAGACTAAGCCCACACATGCTCTAGGCCAGCCGCCTTGCCGGATGTGATTTGCCTTGACATTGACGACTCTGATTTCCGACAATATCCTATGATGATTTGATTGAAAGACGGGGTAAATCCATGTGTGGGATCGTCGTATACTTCGGCAGGGCCGGTAACAACCTCACCCGTGTTCTCACGGCCATGTCGGCCATCATCTACCGGGCTCCAGACAGTACCGGGATTGGGTTCTTCGGAAATGATGTGGAACCCGTTCTGGCCCGAAAATCGCTCGGATCTGTCTATCAGCTAGCGGAGGTGCTTTTGCGCACCCCCTTCTACGCCAATCCAGTCCAGGATCTCATGTCCTTTTGCACCGAGGATGAAATGCCCCTGAACGAACGCCAGCGCAGGCTCCTGGAGTTCGAATGTCTCCCTTTGGATCTTTACGAATCCTATCGTGCGACGCAAGCCTACCTGTCCTTTGAAGAACTTGTTCAATCCGACCACGCTTCATTCCCGCGCCTTATGCCTGGGTGTCCTGGCCGTCCAAATCCTCTTCCCGTTTTTACCATCAGGACCAAGACGGACCTCAGACACCTGATCGATCGACTGACCAACGAATATGATCTTTCCTTTGTGGTGATCCAATCCCTCCTGAGAAACACCCTCTCCCAAGTGCTTATGGGAACCCATGAAGAGGAAACTCTTCAGGTCGATCCTTCCGAAATCATGAACACCTTTGATAGACTGATGGAAGGCATCTTTTTCAAGGAAAGACTCCCGGGGGCAACCCGTCTTGACTATGGCTGGGCGCAGGGAAATCCGCAGGCTGAGAAAGTCCTGTGGCGATATCTGGCGAAGGCGCCCATAGAGATCCCCCCCGACTATGATCGGGATGGCGTCCGTTGCGTTTTCAGGCTCCTGGATGCGGCGCTGCTGTGCCGGCTCGCCCACAGCCCAACGCTTGAAGAAAGGCTGCAGGAGATCATGGAAGAGGCTTGGCCTGAGGAGGCCCACCGAAACCGTATGATCCACTGGAGAGCCTTGTATCGAGCCGAAAAGGCCGTCAACGTCTATGGTCGTGCCGCTTCCTCCGCCCTGGCCTATCTTCAACGGCAGGAGTTCCCCTCAAGATCGACCTTTGTGAGACCGGGTCAAACGGATCCCTTCTCCCTGCAGTACTTCTCCACACCCATCCTCTCTCAAGGACGGTGGGCCCTTCAAGCGCCCGTAACGCTGCAAAACGCCCATCCCTTCTCCGATGCTGCCAGGCAGCGAATTATCGTCCTGAACGGGCAGTTTAATGGGCAAGTGGAAGCTGAGCTTCGCGATTTCCTCGAACAGGTCGGAGGGCTGACTTTCCGGAGCGAAAACTCTTCAGAATGCTTCGCCCTTCTTTGGGGCTATCTCTTCGACCTTCTAAGGGCGGAAAAGGAGCGCTATGAAGCCATAAGGGCACAGATCGACGCAGGCTTGGAAGAATACAGCATTGGAAGTCAATCTCTCGACTATCAAATCTACCACCGGGTTCAGGGAAAGTCCCTTGCTGATCTTGATGAATTGGCCTTTCTCGAGGCTGTGCGTCGCATCGCCCGTGATGGGGGCCAAGTGGCGACTGCGGGAATGAGCCTCCTCTCTCCCCGCCGGCTTTATGTGGCCAGTCATAATCGACCCGTCTTCGTCGTGCGCCGTTTAGACAACGACGATCATATGGTCGTCTCTGACATTAATGCCGCCATGGGACTTTTTCCCCAGGAATTCATCCACCGCAAGGCCCTGAAACTCAAAAACCTGAGAAACCGAAAGGCAAAATCCGTAGAACGCCTTGAGGCGGAGAAAGCCTCCAAGGAGGCCATTACAGAGCTCAGGAGGCGCTTTCTAAAGGAAGAAGAAAAGCTTCTGGAAGCCTTTCGGGTGGCCGTTTTCCCCCTGGAGGGCGAAGAGATATTCGCCCGCATTGAGACCCAAATCAAGGAGGGAACGGTTTCTCGTGAGGTGACCATCACCGATTTCGACGGCCAACTCCTTCCCGATGTAGAGCCCTTTTATACCGTGTTGAATCCCCTGCAAGTCAAAAAGGATCTCTATCGTTCCTTTTACGAGACCCACCTTTACGAGATCCCGGAAAGACTGCAAGATATTCTGCGCTTTTACGTAGAGGAGGGAGAAGCTTTGCCACGATTCGAGGTCCGGGAAAGCCTTCTTCGACGCCGTTTCGGCCAGGACTTGGCCCTTCTCAAACGGATCGTTATCGTCGGCATGGGAAGCGCCTACCATATGGGCATGGTGGCCAAGAGATTCATCCAAGAGCTTCTCCCGGACATGCAGGTCTCCGTGATTCGCCCCGTGGAGGTGGACGACGTCGCAAAAGCGGTTGTGCCAGAAAAAGACCTCGTTGTCCTGTTGAGTTGGTCCGGCACCACCGCGGATATGGTTCAGTTTGCCCAGAGAGTGCAGGCCCATAATGCCGTCATGATCGGTATTACGGCAAAACAGTTCGCCGACATGGGTTTGATCGCCAGGAAGAGCGGCGGTGTCATCTCGGTCTTGAGCG